>NZ_CP013141.1:284170-563159 GCF_001442535.1 Lysobacter antibioticus
GACCCGCTGCGCAGCGGCGGCGACGCGCTGGCCGCACGCTGGCAGGCGCTGGCCGCGTTCCGCCAGGGCCGCGCACCGGCCGAGGCCTCGCGTTCGGCCTTGGCCGCGCTCGACCAGGCCGCCAAGCAATGGCGCCGGCGCTTGCGCGTCGATGCGACACCGCCGACCCAGGTGCCCGCACACGCGCTCGGCGACCTGCTGCTGCATGCGTTTCCAGACCGCATCGCCCGCCAGCACCCGAGCGACCCCTACCGCTATCAGCTCGCCAACGGCCGCAGCGCCAAGTTGTTCGACGACAGTGCGGTCTACGGCGAGCCTTGGCTGGTGATCAGCGAACTGCGCGACGACCCGCGCGATGCGCGCGTTCTGCGCGCCTCGCCGCTCGACGAGGCGCGCCTGGAGCGCGAGTTCCCGCAACGTTTCGTCAGCGAGGACCGGGTGGTCTGGGACGCCGCCGCGCGCGCGATCGCGGCGGTGCGCGAGCGCCGCTACGACCGCATCGTGCTCGACAGCCGCCCGCTCGCCAAACCCGATCCCTCGCGTTATGCCGATGCCCTGGTCGACGCGGTGCGCCAGCTCGGCCTCGACGCGCTGCCCTGGACCGGCGGCCTGCGCCAGTGGCGCGCGCGCGTGCGCTGCCTGCGCGAATGGATGCCCGAGTTGGCCCAGGGCGACAACGCCTTGCCGGAGCTGTCCGACGAGGTCTTGCTGGCCGGCCTCGACGACTGGCTGAAGCCGGCGCTGCGCGGCAAGACCCGCCTCGATGCGCTCGACGAGGGCGCATTCGGCGAAGCCCTGCGCTCGCTCTCGGACTGGTCGTGGCGGCAGCGGCTCGACGCGCTCGCGCCCACCCGCATGGTGGTGCCGTCGGGGATGGAGCGCGCCATCGACTACGCCTACGACGAGCATGCCGCCGACGGCCGCGGCGCCGCTGTCGCGCCGGTGCTGGCGGTGAAACTGCAAGAGCTGTTCGGCCTGGCCGATACGCCGCGCATCGCCGAAGGCCGCGTGCCGTTGACCCTGCACCTGCTGTCGCCGGCCGGGCGGCCGTTGCAGGTCACCCAGGACCTGCGCGGTTTCTGGGAGCGCACCTACCCCGAGGTCAAAAAGGAAATGAAGGGGCGCTATCCCAAGCATCCCTGGCCCGACGACCCGTGGACGGCGACCGCGACCCACCGGGCCAAGCCGCGCGGCACCTGAGCGCAGCGGCGTCGCGCGCGGCGCCGATGCGTCGACCGCGATGAGCGACCGTGTATCGGCGGAGTGTTGTCGATACCGCGCCGTATTCAGCCGGCAGCCGGTCCGGCGCGACTGCGCTCACAGAATTTCAACGGTTCCGCGTCGACACTGGAGTCTGTTTCTCTCGTCACAGGATCGACACGATGAGCAAGTTCACTTCATTGCCGGACCGCGCGCTGGAACTGGTGTCGTCGGTCGGCGACAACATCAAGCAGCACGTGCCCAAGGCCGGCCAGTGGCTGGAGACGGGCGTCAAGCTGGGCGCGCTGAAGACCGGTGCGCGCACCGCCGGCGGTTTCATCCGCCGCAACCCGGTGATCGCGGTCGCCGCCGTGGCCGGCGCCGGCCTGCTCTGGTACGCCGCCGCACGTCGCAAAGCCAAGCAACAGGCCGAAGGCGACCCGATCGAGGGCAGCGCCCGTCGCATCGATGCGCGCCGCGCCGACGGCAACGGCAGCGCCTCGCGCCGCAAGTCGGGTACGCGCAAGGCCGCCAGCGAAGAGCGCGCGAGCGAGTAAGTCGCGGGGCGGGCGAGCCTGCTCAGAGTTGATCGGGCATTGGTTGCTCGAGTGCCCTCGCCGGATCATGAGTGGCGCAGGCCGGTTTCATGACCGTTATATGCGGGGCCGGCGCGCGAGCGTCGGCCTCGTTCGTTTGGGCGTAGCGAATGCGGTTTTGCTTTCGGTCTCGCCTCGTCACTTCCCGGATCCTGAGGGGTAGGGCGGCGTCCTACTGGACTTCCTTTGGTGATAAGTCGCGACCAAGGGACGCGCAGGAGAGCAGTGCCGATACCATTCATCGAAGCGGCGTGCCGTAGCAAAGGTAGGAGCGGCGCGAGCCGCGACTGCGATGTGATGGTCTAGCGGCGCATCGCTGAAGCGAGGTCAAACGCATGGAGCTTCCGCCCCCTAAAGGGTGCGGGTAACTTTCTTTTGGCCAAAGCCCCAAAAGTCCGTCTGGATTCCCTTTGGTCAAAAGTCACCAAAGAAAAGGGCTTTCCCTGACGAAGCTCCCCTGCGAGTACGCAGCCTGCGCCGGGATTTTTCGATAGGACATCCTTGTCCTATCGAGTCATTCCTTTTTAAAGGCTGGGCGCACGTCCTGTGCGCCGCCCTCTGGGTCTCCAACGATCTCGCTAGATCGAAACTGCGCCAAGCTCATCACAGCAACAGCAACAGCAACAGCAACAGCAACAGCAACAGCAGTTGGCGTAACGATCTAGCTGTTGTCGTTGCTGTGCGTCGTCTCGAGCTAGCGAAGGCAACCGAAGACCCGGAGGGCGGCGCGCAGGGATGCGCGCCGTTTTTCATCGGGACAAGGATGTCCCGTATGAAAAAGCCCTGCGTCGGCATCGATCGTGCGGGCCTGTGATTCAAAGAAAAGCAACTTCTTTGGTTACCTTTCTTTTGTTGCTTTAGACAAAAGAAAGTAACCCGCCTCTTTAGTGGCGGAAGCTCTTAGCGTTTGATCTGGATGTGGATCTTGCTTGAGCGTCGCGCTGCGCCGCGCCGCGAGAACGGCACAACGCGGTCGCGACTTGCGTCGCTCCTACCCTGCGATAGTTCGAAGCCTCGATTGGCGGCGACAGCAGTGCGGTTTCTGCGAGTCCCTTGTCGCGGCTTATGGCCGAAGGAAATCCAGTAGGACGCCGCTCCTACCCCGAAGCAGCATTGCCGTTGCCGTTGCCGTTGCCGTTGCCGTTGCTGTGCGTCCATTCGCACTAGCGAAGGCAATCGAAGACCCGGAGGGCGGCGCGCAGGGATGCGCGTCGTTTTTCATCGGGACAGGGATGTCCCGTATGAAAAATCACCGCGCATGCACCGCTCGTGCGGGCCTGTGATTCAAAGAGAAGCCACTTCTTTGGTTACCTTTCTTTTGTTGCTTATGACAAAAGAAAGTAACCCGCCGCTTTAGTGGCGGAAGCTCTTGGCGTTTGATCTGGATCTGGATCTTGCTTGAGCGACACGCCGCAAGACCGAAACGACGCGGTCGCGACTTGCGTCGCTCCTACCCTGCGATAGTTCGAGGCCTCGATCAGCGGCGACAGCAATGCGGTCTCTGCGAGTCCGCCGTTGCTCAACGAGCCGCCTACTCCGGCGCCGCTTCCGGCAACTCGATGATGAAGCGCGAGCCGCCGTTCTTGCGTTCCTCGTACCAGAGCTGGCCGCCGGCGTTGACGACGATCTGTTTCGCCAACGACAGGCCCAGGCCGCTCGACAGGCCGTCGTCGACGTCGTCGTCGTGTAGACGCACGAAGGGCTTGAACAGTTCGCGCTGGCGCGCCACCGGGATGCCGGGGCCGCGGTCGGCGACGATCAACTGCCAGAAGCCGGGGGCGCTGTTGCGCGCGGCCAGCAGCAGGTCGCTGTTCGGGGCGTATTTCATCGCGTTGGTGACCAGGTTCTCGCTGACCTGGCGCAACACGCGCGGGTCCATCGCCACCTGCGCGGTGCCGTGCGGGGGCGGCGCGATCTCGACGCGGATGCCGCGCGCGTCGAGTTGCATCTCGTAGCGGCGGACCAGCCAGCCCAGGGTCTCGCTGAGGTCGGCGCGGCCCTGCATCGCGCCGTGCTCGCGCGTGCCGGCCTGGCTTTCCAGGTAATGGCGGATATAACCCAGTGCGTCGTCGGCGCTCTCGTGGATCATCTGCAGGTAGCGCGGCACGCGCTCGGGCTTGCAACCGTTGTGCAGCAGCAGGTCGCTGGCGAACAGCACGCTGGTCAGCGGGTTCTTGAGGTCGTGGGCGACCAGGTTGACCAGTTCCTCGCGCTCGCGGGCGACGCGTTCGAGGCGGTCGCGGGTCAGCTTCAGGCCGACGTGGGCGTTGACCCGCGCCAGCAGCTCTTCGGGCAGGAAGGGTTTGGTGACGTAGTCGACCACGCCGGCATCGAAAGCGCGCAGCAACAGGTCGCGGTCGTGGGCGGCGGTCACGAACACCACCGGCACGCGCAGCGGCGAGTCGGCGCGTAACGCGGCCATGACTTCGAAGCCGTCCATGCCCGGCATCATCACGTCGAGCAGGATCAGGTCCGGTGGTGACTCGGCGTACAGGCGCAGGGCCTCGTCGCCGGTCGAGGCGGATACGACCTCGTACCCCTGGCGCGAGAGCAGGGCGGTGACGACGCGCAGGTTCGCGGCCTGATCGTCGACGACGAGAATCCGGCCCGTGGATGTCGCGGCAGTGCTCATACGTCCCTGGAATCCCCTAAGGCGGACTTTTCACGCTGAATTCGCATAAGTGAACCGCGAGGAAACGGTCGAAAGTTAACAGAAACCTTCACCTAAAGGCGCGCTGAAAAGTCAAAAAGCTGAACAGTTCACGGCTCCTGCGACAACTCGCCGCGCTCGGCAACGCGGCGTTGCAGATTCGGTGATGCCACGACCGAATGCGGCGGCGCATCATGGACGCTTCTCGATTAAGGAATCCGCAATGAGCCTGCGACCGCTCGGCCGTTCATCCCTGTCGGCGGCGCCGCTCGCCTTCGGCGGCAACGTGTTCGGCTGGAGCGCGGACGAGGCGACCACCTTTGCCCTGCTGGACGCGTTCACCGAGGCCGGCTTCGGCCTGGTCGACACCGCCGACGCCTACTCGGCCTGGGTGCCCGGCAACACCGGCGGCGAGTCGGAAACCCTGATCGGCCGTTGGCTGGCCCAGGGCGGCGGCCGTCGCGAACGCATCGTCATCGCCACCAAGGTCGCCAAATGGGCGCAGCGGCCCGGCCTGGCGCCGGCCAACATCCTGGCCGCGGTCGAAGACTCGCTGCGTCGCCTGCGCACCGACCGCATCGACCTCTACCAGGCCCACGAGGACGACCCGAAGGTCCCGCTCGAAGACACGCTGGGTGCGTTCGCGCGCCTGATCGAGCAGGGCAAGGTCGGCGCCATCGGCGCCTCCAACTACTCGGCCGCGCGCCTGGCCGAAGCTCTGGACGTCGCCGAACGCCACGGCCTGCCGCGCTACGAAACCCTGCAGCCGCACTACAACCTCTACGACCGCGCCGTGTACGAAGCCGAGCTGGAGCCGCTGGTGCGCGAGCGCGGGCTCGGCGTCATCAATTACTACGCCCTCGCCAGCGGCTTCCTGACCGGCAAGTACCGCAGTCGCGACGACCTCGACAAGAGCCGCGCGCGCGGCGGCGCGGTCGCCCGTTATCTGGATGGGCGCGGCCTGCGCATCCTCGCCGCGCTCGACGAGGTCGCCGCCGGCCAGCGCGCGACGCCGGCCCAGGTGGCCCTGGCCTGGCTGATCGCGCGGCCCTCGATCACCGCGCCGATCGCCAGCGCGACCAGCGTGGCGCAGTTGCACGAGCTGCTCGCGGCGACGCGGCTGTCCCTGTCGGCCGACGAGATCGCCGCGCTCGACGCGGCCAGTGCCGAGGCCTGAGCGCTCTGCGATGATCGTCGCCGCGCTGAGCCGCGCGTCGCCGCGCCGCGGTTCGATGCCGCCCACCTCCACCGATCTGCCGATGTCCGGACCGCCATGACCGCTGCACCTTCCGCCGTCTCCGTCGCCGCTCCGAACCACGCCCGACGCCTCGGCATCGCCCTCGCCGCGAGCGGCGCGGTGCTGTTCTCGGCCAAGGCGATCCTGGCCAAGCTGCAATACCGCTACGGCGTCGATTCGCTCGACGTGCTGACCCTGCGCATGGCCCTGTCGCTGCCCTTGTTCGTGCTGCTGGGTATCCGCGAGACACGGCGCGCGCGGCAACGCCAGGCCTTGCCCTCGCGCCGCGACCTCGGCCTGATCCTGGTGCTCGGCGTACTCGGCTATTACCTGTCCAGCCTGCTCGACTTCTGGGGCCTGGAGTACGTGCCGGTGTCGCTGGAGCGGCTGATCCTGTTCCTCAACCCGACCATCGTCCTGCTGATCGGCCTGTTCGCGTACCGGCGCAAGGTCGCCGCCAAGGAGTGGATCGCGCTGGCGGTCAGCTATGCCGGCGTGGTCCTGGTGATGGTCGAGAACCTGCGCGTGCAGGGCGAGCACGTGCTGTTCGGCAGCGCGCTCGTGCTGGGGGCGGCGGTCAGCTATGCCTTGTACCTCGCCATGTCGGGCGAGCTGGTCAAGCGCATGGGCTCGCTGCAACTGGTCGCCTACGCGATGGTGGTGTCGACCGCGGCGACCCTGATCCATTACCTGATTGCACGCGACCCGGGCGGCCTGCTCGGCCTGCCGTGGCAGGTCTACGGCCTGGCGACGGCGAACGCAGTGTTCTGCACCTTCCTGCCGGTGACCTTCACCATGGCCGCGGTGGCCCGGCTCGGCGCCGGCACCGCCGCGCAGTTCTCGGTGATCGGGCCGGTGTCGCTGGTGTTCCTCGGCGCCTGGGTGCTCGGTGAGACGATTACCGCGATCCAGCTGGTCGGCACCGCGGTGGTGCTGGGCGGGGTGGTGCTGCTGTCGCGGCCGGGCGCGAACTCGGTGCCGGTGGCGCCGCCGGACAACAAATGAGCCGCGCGGCTGCGCGGGCTTTCATGCTCCGTCGATAAGAAACAGGGTCGATAAGAAACAGGCGCCTTGCGGCGCCTGTTTCGTTACGGCTCGGGCATCGCTCAGTGGGTGGCCAATATCGGCTGGAACTGGGCCTGCTGGAACACGCCGCCGGACAAACAGGCATTGCTCTGCAAGGTCGCCAGATCGGCCTGGCGGCGGACCAGGTCGCCGTAGTTGCGGACGGTCGAGCCGACCACCGGGTCGGCCATGTTGAAGGTGGTCGGGCTGGCCAGGGTGCCGTTGCCGATCAGGAACCGCGACAGCGTCGCCTGTGCGCCGGACGAGCGCGGGCCCACGTGCAGGAAGCTGGTGGTCAGGGTTTCGCGGCCGTGGCAGGCATCGCAGGTGTTGAGCGAGAGCTTGTTGCGGGCGTTGTTGTTGACGATGCCGGGATGGGTCCAGGCGACCTGCGGGCTCGGGTTGCGCACCGAACCGGTCAGGAACGGCGTGCCCAGGTAGCTCAGCGGCACCGAGTGCTGTTCGACCAGCACTTGCGCCTGGTTGGCGTTGACGTAGCTGGCGAGCAGGGTGCCGGCGTTGTTGAAGACGTGGTTCGGGGTCTGCTTGGCGGGCACGATGCCGAGCTGAGCGGTGGCGCGCACGATGTTGAACTCGCGCAGTTCCCAGGGGCTCTGCAGGAACTCGTTGGTGCGGATCTGGTTGATCGCGCTGCCGTTGGGCTTGCGCGGCGCGGCGTTGGCGCCGGTGAACTGGTCGGTGATCGCCTGCAGCGACGAGTTGTACAGCGACGAGCCCAGGCTCATGGAGCCCAACGCGCCCCACTGCTGGGCGAAGCTGCGCACCGCCGGGCAGCCGTTGATCGGCACGCCGTATTCGAGGATCACGGTGAAGCGGTGCACGGTGCAGCTGCCGGTGGTGTTGCGGCGGATCACCCCGAACACGAAGCGTCCCTCGCCGGCGTTGCCGCCGCCGTAGCCGGCCTTGCCGCGCAGGTCGACGCGGTTGACGATCGCCAGCAGGCGCATCGGCGAACGGGCCAGGTCGAGCTTGCCGTTGCTCAGGCGCGGCCAGCTGGCGAGCACCTGCGAATTGACCGAGGTACGCGCCGGCACCACGAAGCTGTTGACCGTGGTCGAGGTGTTCCAGGTGCGGATCCAGTTCTCGACGAAGTCGGACGGGTCCACGCCGGTCAGCGGTTGGTTGGCCATGTTGGTCATGAGCCGGTTGAAGGTCCAGGCGCCGTTCGGGTTGCCGGCGTTGGTGCAGGCGTCGAAGGTGCGGGTCGGGTCTTCGACCACGGCCGGGTGGGTGACCAGCAGCGAGCGCTCGGGGCGCACGATCAGCGGCGGGCCGAGCAGCACGCCGCCGGGAATGCGGATGCGCGCGCGCGCGGCGACCTGCTCGCGCAACTTGTCCGGCGCCAGGAAGGCGATCGGGCTGTCGCCGAGATGCTCGCGGCCGTCGAAGCTCGGCACCGTCGCCTTCTCTTCGGTGGCCAGCGCCTGGCGCAGTTCCTGTTCCTTGATCAAGCCGTCGAAGTCGAACGGGATCATGGCCCGGTACAGCTGCGGGTTTTGCGCGTCGCGCTGCAGCGTGACTGGCTTGTCGCCGACGTTGAACGGAATCTCGGCCGGCAGGTCCTGGCCTTTGACGTAGGTGAATTCCAGCAAGGCGTTGCCGTCGGGGTGGTCGTCGACCGGGGTGATGAAGCTGTCTTCGAGCACCGGCGGGGTCTGTTCGAACCCCGGCTCCTCGGCCGCTGCGACCCGGCCGACCGCGCTGTCGGCGGGCGCGGGATACGACAGATAAGCGGCGGACGCGCACAGCATCGCGCCGAAGCCGAACGAAATCGAACGCAGTCGTGTCATGGCTAGTCTCCCCCAGAGAGAACTTGGCTGGTGGCGCATCGGCCGGTCCTGGCACGCGCCCGTCACGGCACGCTAGAGGGCGCGCCGCCGCGCCGCCACGACCGACCCGGGATCAAATCGGGTCGATATCTCATGCGGCTTCGCGATTGGCCGCATGCTTGCGACGGCGGTCGCAGATCGGCGCGGCGAGCGAGCGTACCCAAGGGGTAGGAGCGGCGTATGCCGCGATCGCGAACCCGCATCAGCGTCGTAGAACGGATGTCGCGGTCGCGGCTCGTGCCGCTCCTACCCTGAGAGCGCAGCGCGCGGGACAATCCCCCGCCGCGCTACTGCCGCACTACTTATTATCGGGATGGGGATGCAACGGGTTCTGATCGCGATCGCCCTGGCCGCCGCAGGCGTGTTCGCCTATCTGCAGTGGTTCGCCGAACCGGCCGCGCCGGACTACAGCATCGCGACGATCGAACAGCGGCCGATTCCCAAGGCCGAGTTCTTCGCCCTGTGGCGCGAGACCGCCTTGAGCTTCTGTCCGCAGGCGCAGAAGACGTTCGGCCTGAGCCCGGCCGCCTGCGAGGACTACGTGCGCGACAAGCACGCGCGCTGCGTCGCCGAAACCGGCGCGCGCGCACCGGCGCTGCTGTCGGGCAAGGCCGAATCGCGCCGCTACGCGCGGCCGTATCTGGACTGCGTCTTGCCCGGCTATTTCTGCAAGGGCGTGGAAGTGCGCGACTTCCTCGAGGCCGCGCGGCACTGCCGGGGCTGAGCCGCCCTCAGCGCGGGCTCCATTGCCCCGGCATCAGCCCGTCGAGCCGATACGGCCCGATCGCCACGCGCACCAGGCGCAGGGTCGGCAACCCGACCGCGGCGGTCATGCGCCGCACCTGACGGTTGCGTCCTTCGTGGATGGTGATCGCCAGCCAGGCATCGGGCACGGTCTTGCGGAAACGCACCGGCGGGTCGCGCGGCCACAGCGCCGGCGCGTCGAGGCGTTCGACCTGTGCCGGCAGGGTGCGGCCGTCGTTGAGTTCGACGCCGTCGCGCAAGGCGCGCAAGGCCTCGTCCTGCGGATCGCCCTCGACCTGCACCCAATAGGTCTTGGGCTGTTTGTGGCGCGGGTCGGTGAGGCGATGGGCCAGGCCGCCGTCGTCGGTCAGCAGCAACAGGCCTTCGCTGTCGTGGTCCAGGCGACCGGCCGCGTACACGTCCGGCGGCAGGCCGAAGCCGGCCAGGGTCGGCCGCGGCGGCAGGCTGCGGTCGGTGAACTGACACAGCACGCCATAGGGTTTGTTGAAGGCGATCAGCACGCGGGCGGGGCCGGACAGAACGCGAGGCGGCGCGGGCCGCCTCGCGAGGTAGCGCTCAGGGTCCGTGGACTCAGCGCGGCTTGCGGAAGCGCAGGGTCATGCGGTCGCTTTCGCCGATCGCCTTGTACTTGGCCGCGTCGGCGGCGGCGTGATCGTTCGAGGGCGGCAGGGTCCACACGCCGTTCGGGTAGTCCTTGGTGTCGCGCGGGTTGGCGTTGACCTCGCTCTTGGCCTCGAGCTTGAAGCCGGCCGCTTCGGCCATCGCGATCACCTGCGCCTGACCGACGTAACCGCTCTTGTCGTTGGCCGGCACGTCGGTCTTGGCGCGATGCTCGACCACGCCGAGGGTGCCGCCCGGCTTGAGCACGTCGAAGAAGCCCTTGAACATGCCCTCGGCCTGGTCGGCCGAACGCCAGTTGTGGACGTTGCGGAAGGTCAGCACGACATCGGCCGAGGCGGCCGGGCCGAACGCCGGCTTGTAGCTGTCGTAGGCGGCGAGCACGGCCTTGTCGAACTGCGCCGGCGCGCCGGCGAACTTGGTCTCGAGGTTGGTCTTGGACTTGGCGTAGTACTTGCGTGCGCCGTCCTCGGACTGCGTGTCGGGGTCGACCACGGCGGCGACGTAGCGGCCACGCTCGGACAGATACGGCGCGAGGATTTCCGCGTACCAGCCGCCGCCCGGGGTGATCTCGATGACGGTCTGGTCCGGACGCACACCGAAGAACTGCAGCGTTTCCAGCGGATGACGGTAGACGTCGCGGGCGACGTTCTTGGGGTCGCGCCAGCTGCCGGCGATGACCTTCTTGAGTGCGGCGTTGGCGGCCGGTTCGGCGCTCTTGGCTGCGCTGTCGGCGGCCTTGGCCTTGGCGGCCGGCTTCTGCGCGTGCGCGACCACGGCCAGGCCGGGCAGCAGCGCGGCGAGCAACAGCAATCGGGCAGTACGGTTACGTTCCATGCAACGGACTCCGGTGGCATCGGACAGGGGGCGTCAGCCTACCGCAAGCGACCTGCGCAGGGGATGTGCTCAACGGCGCTTGCGGACGGCCTTGGCACTGTCGCCGGCCGGGCCGCTCGCGGGGCTGGCGGCGGGGCCGTTGGCGGTTTTGGCGGTGCGTCCGTGGCGGGCGATGTGATCGGCTTCCATCTCGGCGACATAGGCCGTCGCCTGCTCGTGCAACCAAGTGCGGAACGAGCCGAGCCCGGCGTGATCGATCGAGCGCTGCGGGTACACCAGGTAATGGCCCCAATCGATCTGCAACCGGCATTGGCTCAACGGTACCAACTGGCCGTTCTGGATCAGCAGGCGGGTGCGCGCCATGCGGCCCAGGGCGACGCCGAGGCCTTCGACCGCGGCGCGGTGCATGGTTTCGGAATCGTCGAAATGGGCGACATAGCGGTTCGGCATCTTGCCGCCGTAACGCTCGAACCAGTCCTTCCAGTACGGCGACAGGTCGCCGAGCAAGGGCCAGCGATGCAGGTCTTCCTGTGCCGGCAACTCGCCGCCCATGCGCTCGATCAGGGCCGGGCTGGCGACCGGGATCAGGGTCTCGTTGAACAGATGCTCGGTGACCAGCCCCGGCCAGCGCCCGTAGCCGCCGCGCATGGCCGCGTCGATACCCGGTTCGCGATCGAAATCGACCACCGCCGCTGACGAGAACAGATTGAGTTCGAGCTGCGGGCAGCGGGCGACGAAGCTGCCGAGCCGCGGCACCAGCCAGGCCGAGGCCATCGAGGCCATCAGGCTCAGGGTCAGGACCTCGTCGCGGCGCGGGCTGTAAGGGCGCAGGGCATGGTCGAGCGCATCCAGATGCGGCGCGACCACCGACAACAACCGCTCGCCGTCGGCGGTCAGCCGCACCCCGCGCGGCCCGCGTTCGAACAAGCGCCGGCCGAGGCGCTCCTCCAGGGTGCGGATCTGATGGCTGAGGGCGCTGACCGTCAGGTTCATCGAATCGGCGGCGCGGGTCAGGTTGCCCGTGCGCGCGGCGGTCGCGAAGCCCAGCAGCGCATGCAGCGGCGGTCGATTCATCTTGAATCCCTTTCAAGTCTGGCTTGCAAACGGCGCGCTTTTTTGCCGTATCCGGCGAGCGTACCTTGCGAATCACTCAATAAGCCAGTCCATACCGGGCCGGCGCCGCAGGGAGACGAGCCATGAATATCTACAAGAACCTGATGTTCCTGCACGGCCATTTCGTCGATCCGCGCGATGCCGACGACGACCTCGTCGAGACCGCCGCTGCCGCCGTGGTCGAGCGCAGCCAGCAGGTCGTCGCCAAGCGCTCGGCGACCGCCCCCGCCAAGGGCTGGCGCGCCTGGTTCGCCCGCACCCCCGAGCGCCTGACCCGCCAGGACGCCTGCGGCGATGCGCATGGTTGTGCGTGAGGTCGACAGGCGAACTCCCCACGCTGCTCTCGCCTGGCCCCCTTTGCAACGGGGGCCCGCGCCCTACACGAGCACGAAGTCCGAAACAGGTTTCGGCGCGGGGGATTTGTTTCTCGGCGCGATGGGTTGAGAAGCACGGCAAAAGCAAATCCCCCAGCCCTCTTTTCCAAAGGGGGGAACTTCCAGCTACGGCAAGCGCCGCTGCTGCGGGTACGGCGCCACGTCGTTGTGACGCCCGCTGATCAGACCGTCCTGCACCTGCTGCCACCACTCGACCCGGAAGATGTCGGCATGCGCGTGCATCAACGCGCCGAGCAGCGCCGGCGACAGGCCGAGGAACTGCGGGAACTGGGCCGGGAACACATCGTTGCCGGCGGCATAGAACCACGCGCCTGACTCCATCTCTTCTTCGTGGTTGCGCGGTTCCGGCACGCTGCGGAAGCGGCAGTCGGTGACCAGGCACAACTCGTCGTAGTCGTAGAACACGGCGCGGCCATGCCGCGACACGCCGAAGTTCTTCAGCAGCAGGTCGCCCGGGAAGATGTTGCTCAAGGCCAGGTCGCGGATCGCCTGGCCGTAGTCGATCACTGCCGCGCGCGCCGCCTCGGCGGTCTGCTCGCGCACATACAGGTTGAGCGGGCGCAGGCGGCGCTCGACGTAACACAGGTGCAGCACCAGGTCGTCGCCGTCCGGGCTGATGCTGCTGGCGCAGGTGCTCAATAACTCGTCGAGCAGGTCCGGGGCGAAGCGCGCGCGCGGGAAACGCAGGAACCGGAACGGCTGCGCATCGACCAGGCGGCCGACGCGGTCGTGGCGGAACACCAGCGAGTACTTGGCCTCGACTTCCTCGCGCGCCACCTCCTTCGGGTAGGCGAAGCGGTCGCGGATGATCTTGAACACCAGCGGATAGCTGGGCAGGGTGAACACCGCCATGACCATGCCGCGTTCGCCCTCGGCGCGGATCAGGCGTTCGCCGGGCTGCGCCGCGAACTGGCGGAAGAAGGTGCGGTAGCGCTCGGTCTTGCCCTGCTTGGCGCGGCCGAGCACGGTGTACAGCTCGTCGATCGGCTTGCCCGGCAGCAAGGTGCGCAGGAACACCACCGCATCGCCGACCGTGCCGAGGTCGGCATGGAAATAGCTGCGCGAGTAGCTGAACAACTGCACGACTTCGCTGCGCAAGGTCAGCACCGCGTCGACCTTGAGCGCGCCGCCTTCGTTGACCAGCACGATCACGCACGGCGAGAACGAGCGCTCGCCGAACACGCGCCCGACCAGATAGGCGCGGCGCTCGCGATAGAACACCGTGTCGAGCAGCTCGACCGCGCGTACCGGATGCGGGCCCCAATGCTGCAAATCCTCCTGCAGCCGCACCGCGATGCCGGCGGCGCAGCGCGTGCGGTGCGCGTAGGGCACCGCGAACGGGTAGTCGCCCAGCACCCGCATGAAGGTTTCGACCAGGCGATCCTCCGACACCGCATAGCTGTGGCGCGCGACCGGATGGGTGATGGCGTCGGTCGGCTCGATGTCGAGGGCGACGAACTCCATCGCCGGGTCGACGCCGCGGGTCTTGAAGAAACGCCGGGTCAGGGTGTTGAAGAAGGTCTTATAGAGCTCGCAGTCGAGCAGCGGCGCGATCGTTTCGGCATAGGCCGCATGCACCGCCGACCACAGCGTGCGGTCGCGGGCGCGTTCGCCGAGCCGGCGTTCGAGCGAGTCGCTGGCCTCGGCGATGCACAGGTCGTAGAGCTCGATGCGTTCGATCGCGTCGTCGCGCTCGCCGTTCCAGTCGCTGCGCTCGAAGCGGCCCTTGGCGCGGCGGGTGATCGCGGCGAAGCGCGCGTGGTAGTCGGCGAAGGCATCGCGGATCTGGCCGGCGACGGCAGCGGCTTCGGCGGCGGCTTCCATGGTGATATCGGCGGCGGGCAAGGTGGCCATGCCCGCAGTGTACGGCGCAGCCGCGGCGCTTGTGGCATGCTCGCCGCCGCCGCGGCAGCGCCGCTTCGCTTACGGATGAAACGATCATGTTCGCCACGACAAGGACGCCGCTGCCGGCTTCGCATCGCTACGGCCTCGCCCTCGCATTGCTGTCTTGGACCGGCCTGGCCTGCGCCGGGGAGTCGATTGCGACCCGCTACACAGGCCACGTCGGCAAGCGCGCGGCGACCTTGTACCTGGTCGACCAGGAGAGCGGTTGCGGCGGCGGCCAGCGCTTGCTTACTGGGATGTACCGCTACGACGGCGTGTCGCAGTGGCTCAGCGTCCAGGCCACTCGCGACGAGGCCGGTCACCTGGCCCTGGTCGAGAACGGCCGCGTCACCGGCGTCACCGGCGCGATGATGCTCAACGGCCGCGGCGGCGCCCTCAAGGGGCGCTGGATCAGCCCCGACGGCGAACGCCTGCTGCCGGTCGAACTGCACGAGGCGGCCTTGTCGAAGGCCGAGCGCGAGAAGCTGGACGATCAGCTCGAACGCCTCGCCCACGAGAACGACGACTGCTGAAGAGCAACGCCGCCGCCGAGCGCGGCTCGGTCGAATGCGGCTCAGTGGAATAGGGCTCAGGACCGGCCGGAAGACGCCGAGGCCGACATGCCGGCACGCAACGAACGTTGCGCGCTGATCGCCTCCAGCGCGATGGTCAACGCGAGGATCGCCAGCACCGACAGGGCGTGCGGCAGGAACAACTCGAAGGTCGGTTCCCACAACGCCCAGGTGTTGCCGTAGAACGGCGCGTACATGGTCATGTTCGAGTGCAGGCCGAGCAGGGTCGCCGAGGCCATCGCCGTCGTCGCGATCCAGGCGTCGCGCGGCAAGACGCCGCGGCGCCGTTGCCGCCGCCGCAACCACAGCGACCACGGCAGCACCAGCAGCACGAAGCCGAAACTCGTCGACAGCGCGAGTTCGAACAGAAAGCGGGTCGACGTCATGATCTCGACCGAAGCCAGATCGATCTCGCCGACCACGTAGGGCCAATGCACCCACGCCGGCAGGGCGATCGCGGCGATCAGAAGCCAAAGGTAGCGAGCGAACGTCGTCATGCCTGCGCCAACAGCGCGTGCAGCTGCGCGGCGGTATAGAACCGGGTCGCGGCGAGCGAGCGTTCGTTGCCGGGGGCGATGTCCTGATCGAAGCTCAGCACCGGACCGTACACATAACCGTCGACGCCGCCGAAGCTCGACAAGCTGCGGCAGACCCACAGCCGGTAACCGCGGCCGACATAGCCGTGGCTGCCGCCGTCGGCCGGCAGCGGCGCGTCCACGTCGGTTCGGGCGAAGCTCGGTTTACGGCCTGCGAGGACGTCGCGGAAATCCTGCGAGGCTTCGAGGATGGCGCGGCGGGCGGGTTCGTCGAAGGCGCCGAGGTCGAAGCCGGCGAAGGGGCCGCCGTCGAGCGGGGCGTCAGTGGAATTTAAATCGGTCATGGCGTCCGTTCCGAGTGGGGCGTGTCGTGCTCGCCGACGCTCGCTCGCAGGCCTGGCGCGGCGCGGCCGGCGGCGCATAACGCAATATCGACGGTGCATCGGCAAGGAAATCTACTGTCAAAAAAGCGGATGCAGTCACATAAACATCGGAGTACCATCCGCCTTTGACGGGGCAAGGACGCTGCAGGCACCGATTGGAATCACGGCCGTTGGGGGAATCCAATCGTCACCGCGTCTTGTGCGCTCGGAAGTGGGCCGATCCCTTCGGCCTTGCAGCATTCCAGCCAAGAGCCACAAACATGGTACAGAAGATCATCATCGGCCTGCTGGCGACCGCCCTGATCGCGGTCTGCTCGATCTGGGGCTATAGCGTATGGTCGCAGAAGCAGGCCGCCGCGGCGTTGGTCGCCGCCGCCAAACCCGTCGCCGCCGCGATCAAGCCGATCGAAGCGGTCAAGCCGCCGGAAGCGGCCGCGACCGAAGTCGCCGCCGTGGTGCCGGAAGAAAAGGCCGACGGCACCCATTTCACTTACCAGTACGTGGTTCCGCGCAGCGGCCAACTGCTGCCGACCTACGAGATGGCGCGCGAGATCGACCTGCTCCGGCACTTGCCCGAGGTCAATCAACTCGATGGCTGGCTGACCCTGCCGCGACCCATCAACTTCATCGCCGCCGAATGCGGCACGGTCAACGCCTTCTACGCCAAGGACAAGGGCGACGTCGTCCTGTGCTACGAGATGATCGATCTGCTGGTGCGCCAGGGCGCGGCCTTCGTCCAGGCCAACGGCGGCGCCACGCGCGACCAACTCGACTACCTGTTGGCGAATCTGCGTTTCCTGATGCTGCACGAGACCGGCCACGCCCTGATCGACATGCTCGACCTGCCGTCGACCGGTCGCGAGGAAGACGCCGTCGACCAGTTGGCCACCACCCTGATGCTGTCCCTGGTCAGTGCCGACGAGTCCTCCAGCGACATCGCCCAGAAACTGCAGCTTGCCGCGACCTTCTTCATCGCCACCGACGATGGCCAGCACGACATGGCCACCTATGCCGACGAGCACTCGGTCGGGGCGCAGCGCTACTTCAATCTGCAGTGCATGATCTACGGCAACAACCCCGGCAAGTACCTGCGCATCGTCACCACCGGCCGCCTGCCGGAAGCGCGCGCCTTGCGTTGCGAAGAAGAGAGCAAACAGATTACCCGCAGCTGGATGCGCCTGATCGAACCGAACATCGCGCCTAAGCACCGTCTGACCGCGGAAGAGGAACGCGCCAAGATCGAGCAGATCCAGCGCAAGCAAGTGGAGAGCACGCAAGCGCCGTATATGCGCTGAGCGGATCCGGTTCGGTTCCCCTGGGCTGCCCAGGGTAGGAGCGGCGCAAGCCGCGACCGCGCTACGACGGGTTTGCGCCGTATTGCTCAAGCAAGATCAGGATCAAACGCCAAAAGCTTCCGCCACTAAAGCGGCGGGTTACTTTCTTTTGTCATAAGCAACAAAAGAAAGGTAACCAAAGAAAAAATGCTTTTCTTTGAATCACCGGCCCGCACGAGCGATGCATACGCGGTGATTTTTCATACGGGACATCCCTGTCCCGATGAAAAACGGCGCGCATCCCTGCGCGCCGCCCTCCGGGTCTTCTGTTGCCTTCGCTAGTTCAAGGCGACGCACTGCAACGACAAAATCATTACGGCAACGGCAACGGCAACGGCAACGGCAACTTTGTTGTCGCTGTTCTAGCTGCTGTTGCTGTGAAGAGCTTGGCGCAGCGACGAGTTTGCGAGAACACCTGGAGACCCGGAGGGCGGCGCACAGGACGTGCGCCGTTTTTCGATAGGACAAGGATGTCCTATCGAAAAATCCCGGCGCTAGCCGCGAACTCGTGGCCTGTGCCCTTGCAAGGAGAGCCCTTTTCTTTGGTTAGCTTTGACCGAAGGGAATCCAGACGGACTTTTGGGCTTAGCAAAAGAAAGTAACCCGGCCGCGTTAGCGGACGGAAGCTTTGCTACTGATGTCGCTTCATCGCTCTGCGGTAAGAAACGTCACTACGGAAAGCAGCGCGGTCGCGGCTCGCGCCGCTCCTACCCCGGGGCAGTGGAAGTGCCGATGCAAAATTGAGAAAGCGCTGTCGCGGTTAGCGGACGGAAGCTTTGCTACTGATGTCGCTTCATCGCTCTGCGGTAAGAAACGTCGCGACGGAAAGCAGCGCGGTCGCGGCTCGCGCCGCTCCTACCCCAAGGGCATGGAAGTGCCGACGCAAGATTGAAGGGCGCAGTCGCGACTTACGTCGCTCCTACAGGAGGCTACGGGAGGCAACGGAGCGATATTGAGACGGCGCGGTCGCGACTCGCGTCGCTCCTGCAAGAGGCTACCGCCGGAACCGGCGCGACATCGAAGCAACGCAGCTACGGTCGACGTGCAGACACCGCCCAAACAAAAGGGCGCCGAAGCGCCCCTTTGTACGATCGTCGTCGGCAACCCGGTTACAGGTGCTTGATGATCTCGTCGGCGAACTCCGAGCACTTGACCTCGGTCGCGCCGTCCATCAGACGGGCGAAGTCGTAGGTCACGCGCTTGCTGGCGATCGCCTTGTCCATCGCGGCGATGATCGCATCGGCCGCTTCGGTCCAGCCCAGGTAACGCAGCATCATCTCGCCCGACAGGATCACCGAGCCCGGGTTGACCTTGTCCAGGCCGGCGTACTTCGGCGCGGTGCCGTGGGTCGCCTCGAACACGGCGTGGCCGGTCACGTAGTTGATGTTCGCGCCCGGCGCGATGCCGATGCCGCCGACCTGCGCGGCGAGCGCGTCGGACAGGTAGTCGCCGTTGAGGTTCAGCGTCGCCGACACGTCGTATTCCTTCGGACGCAGCAGGATCTGCTGCAGGAAGGCGTCGGCGATGGCGTCCTTGATGACCAGGCCCGCGCCCGGCTTGCCTTCCGGAATCACGTGCCAGGGGCCGCCGTCGAGTTCGACCGCGCCGAAGTAATCGCGCGCCACCTGGTAGCCCCAGTCACGGAAGCCACCTTCGGTGTACTTCATGATGTTGCCCTTGTGGACCAGGGTCACCGACTTGCGCTTGTTCTCGATCGCGTAGGAAATCGCGCTGTGAACGAGGCGCTCGGTGCCGAGGCGGCTGACCGGCTTGATGCCCAGGCCGACTTCGACCGGCAGCTCGCGCGCCGGAGCGCCGATGGCCTGCAGTTCGCCGAGCCACGCCGCGTTCTTCTCGGCGGTGCCGAAGCGGATCTTGTCGAATGCCTGCGGGAATTCCTTCTGCAGGAAATCCAGCACCTTCTGCGAGTCGGCGCTGCCGCCGGCCCATTCGATGCCGGCGTAGATGTCCTCGGTGTTCTCGCGGAAGATCACCATGTCGACGTCGCCCGGCTTCTTGACCGGCGAGGGCACGCCTTCGAACCAACGCACCGGGCGCAGGCAGACGTACAGGTCGAGCATCTGGCGCAGGGCGACGTTGAGCGAACGGATGCCGCCGCCGACCGGTGTGGTCAGGGGACCCTTGATGCTGACCAGGTAGTCGCGGCAGGCCTGCACGGTGCCTTCCGGCAGCCAGGTGCCGTAGGTGTTGTTGGCTTTCTCGCCGGCGAAGACCTCGACCCACTCGATCTTCTTCTGGCCGCCATAGGCCTTGGCGACGGCGGCGTCGAGCACGCGCACCGAAGCGCGCCAGATGTCCGGGCCGGTGCCGTCGCCTTCGATGAACGGGATGATCGGGCGGTCCGGCACGTTGAGGCCGGTCGGGGTCTTGGTGATCTTGGCGCCGCCTGCGGGCGGCGTCGCTACGAACTCGGTCATTACGATCTCCAGTGGGGCCGCCGTGCGCTGGCGCACGGGGCGGAGCAGGGTCCTTGCGGAAAGCGATGCGGCTGCGATCCGGCCCGCCATTGTCGCGGTTCGGACGGGGCGAGGCAAAGACCGGACGGGTATAAGGCCGACGAGCTATGGAATGATGCATCCCGGGCCCGCTCTGGACCGGCCCGGCTCATTGCTGCAGCGGCCGAGTCGTCGACCGCTCTAACCGTGGAGAGGACTTGCGATGCAAACCGAGCAAACCGACTCGGCGCTGCCGGAACTGGCCGAGGTCGACGAGGACGGTTTCGTCGACTGCACCTTCAAGATCGAACACCTGCGCTCGGATGCGGATCACTACTACTTCCGCATGTCGGCGCTCCACCAAGGCGAGGTCGTCGGGTTGGACGCGCGGCTGGTGAAGCGGATCGGCCCGGGATTCGATGCCGAGATGAACCTGCTGCAAGAGCACGTTTACGGCGAAGGCCTGGTGTTGTCTTCGATCGGGGCGGCCAGCGACCGTCTGATCGGCGCGTTGGCGAAGCTGTACGCGATCGAGCCGTTCGACCGCGTCGCCGCCGCGAGCGAGTCCTACACCTTGATCGCACTGCAGCAGGAAGACACCGAACTCGAAACCCACGCGGTCCGGGCCAAGATCTTCGGCCGCGATCAGGACGAAGCCGCGCTCGACGAGGATTACTGCGAGAGCTTCTTCCACATCGACCTGCCCAATGGTTATGTCCATTGGAACGAAAAAGACGCCGACTACCGCGAGCCTTTGCTGAGAGCGTGGAACGGACCGAGCACGGCTCGGACCGAGCGCGATCGGTCTAGTCCGTAGCGTTGGAACGCACGCTCGCCGACCAGTGCTGCGGCGATAGCGGCTGCAAGCCATACGCCGCCCGCGCCCGGTCGCACTGGGGGCTCGGCCGTCCGTCCTCCCAAGCCGGATGCAGATCGCGGCAGGGCGAGGGGCGGAGCGGATAAATACCGCATTGGGCGTCGACGCCGACCGCGCCGCGCAGGGACTGGCAATGGATGCGGCCGGCGTGGGTGCCGCGCATGACCACGCGGTGCGGGTCGAGCGGTTCGGTCGCGGCGGTCGGGGTGAGGCCGTCCGGGTGGGCGTCGGTCTCGCTCCAGTGGAAGGCGACGCGGAAGTGGGCGCAGCAGGCGCCGCAGCGCAGGCAGGGGTGGGTCGACATCGCCGAACGGAACCGATGGGATCGGCGCCATTTTCTCATCGGCCCCGGCGTGGCCGGCAATAGGCGCTGGCCAACGGCGAGTTCGTTTCGCGCCGAGGCGACTGCGGCTGCGAAACCAACCGGGGCCGCAACGACGATGTCGATGCGGCCCCGGTGCATTGCGATCCGCGAGGGCGGCCGGTCGCCGCGCCGCGTGGCGTAGCGGTGGCCGTGCTTCAGCGCGCGCGGCTCAAGCGCCGCAGCACTTCTTGTACTTCTTGCCGCTGCCGCAGGAGCAGGGGTCGTTGCGGTCCGGGGTCTCGGCGCGGCGCAGGGGTTCGCGCGGGGTCAGGGCCTCGATGCGGTGGTGGTGCAGGTCGGCCAGCATGCCGGGCAGGCCGGCGACGATCTCCAGGCGTTCGCGGTAGCTGATCGGGGTCGGCGGCGCGGCCGGGTCTTCGCCGAGCACTTCGCCGCTGGCGAGACGGTCGAACAGACCGAAGATCTCGTCCATCCAGTCGTTGTCGTCGAGCCACTGGTCCCAGGCCGCTTCGCGCAGTTCGACGCCGCGGAAGAAGCCGAAGGCCCAGTCGCGGCCGACGTCGAGTTCGTCCGGAGCATCGGCTTCGGGCTCTTCCGGCAGCCACAGCAGCGGCGCGAGATGGTCGGGCAGGTCGTCGTCGCCGTGGCAGACGCGCGAGCTGACCATGTTCCAGTGGCCGAGCAGCAAAGCCTGGATCTCGTCGGCCTCGGCCTGGTCGTTCCAGCGCGGGGCCTTGCCGCCCCAGACCACAGGCTGCCATTCCTCGGCCGGCGGCTGTTCGGGGCTGACCGCCAGGGCCGACAGGAAGCCGTCCAGCGCCTCCAGATTGAAGCCCTTGTGGGGCACGGCGCGCTGGTCGAGCAGGTCGGCCAGGCGTTCGATCTGCTCGTCGTCGAGGTAGGCAGGCGGTTTCATGGCAGGGCTCGGGACAGGGGAGAGGAGGCGCATGGTAGTCGCAGCGGCGTGCTTGCGACGAAAATATCGCCATGACCGCTCGAATCGCCCTGCCCGCTGCCTGCCCCTGCGACCCTTCGCGCCGCTATGCCGACTGCTGCGGCCGGCTGCATGCCGGGGCCGCGCTGGCCGACACGGCCGAAACCCTGATGCGCTCGCGCTACAGCGCTTACGCCCTGGGCGACCTGGAGTATCTGCGTGCCAGCTGGCTGCCGGACACCTGCCCGAGCGAGCTCGATTTCGAGCCGGGGGTGCGCTGGCTCGGCCTGGACGTGAAGCGGCACCGCCGCGACGGCGAGGACGCGGCCACGGTCGAGTTCGTCGCCCGCTACCGGGTCGGCGGCGGTTCGGCGGCGCGCCTGCACGAGCTCAGCCGCTTCGTCCGGGTCGAGGGGCGCTGGTTGTACGTGGACGGGGAGTTTCCGCAGGGCTGAGTCGCGGCCCCGGTTGCAGGGCGATCACTGCGCCGATGCGGAATCGGCCGAGGCAAGAGCAACTCCCGTGGCAATGGGGGCATTCGTTGCCGTGTGCGGGCGCCCGGCGATCGCGAATCGCGCGGACAAAAAAAGGGCGCGGCAGTGAGCCGCGCCCGGGCTTGCCCGCCCATGAGGCGGAGAGAGAGGGTTACTTCACTTCGAGTTCGGTGGTGTTGGCCACAGCGCCGTTGGCGGTGATCTCGACCTTGTACTTGCCGGCCGGCCACGGCGAGGCCTTGGCGAACTGGAAGTTGGTGGTTTCGGCGCCGGTGGTGTTGAGGGTCTGCTTCTCCTCACCGGCGGTCTGGCCGTCCTGATAGACGAGCTTGGCGGCCACTTCGGCGTTGGTGGCGGTGCCGTCGGTGGCGACCGAGGCGACGATCTTGTCGGTCGGCTTGAAGCTGGTGGTCGGCGTGGCGATCTTCTTGTCCGGACCGGCGACGGTGCCCAGGGTCACCGACACCACGCTGAGCGCGGCCGGAGCCGGAGCGGGTTCGACCGGCGCCGGAGCCGGGGTTTCGGTCGTGGTCGGCGCCGGAGCGGGGGCGACGGGTTCTTCCTTCTTCTTGCAGCCGGCCAGGGCCAGCGCGGCCACGAGGGCGGCGGCAACGGCGTAATGCGTACGATTGCGGATCAACATGGTGGATCTCCTGGAAAGACGATGGTGATGATGGTGAAACGCAGTCGACGGATCAGTCGTTGATGGTCGGAATCTTGAGGATCTGGCCGGGCTGGATCTGGTCGGGATCGTCGAGCTGATCGCGATTGGCCTCGAAGATCGCGTTCCACTTGCTCGCCTTGCCGTAGAACTGTTTGGCGATATGCGAGAGCGTGTCGCCCTTTTCGACCGTATAGGTCTGTTCGCCGACTTTTTCCGCGGTCGTGTCGACATTCACCGTGACGTCGGAGAAGTCGGCCTTCTCGACTTTCTCCGCGGTGGTATCGACGTTGGTGGTCACATCGGAAAAATCGGCTTTCTTGTCCGGGGTAGTCATGGGTTGAGGGCTCCTGCCGAAGTGGCGAGCGCAACATGACATGCCGCTTGTTAAAAATGTATAGCGCCGGCGTGAACTCACATTACAAAACTGAATAATCCGATTCCTCGGATTCAGCACGGCGGACCGCCCGGCCCAGGGTCGGTGCTTACTGGCACAGCCTTGCAGCGATCATTGGCGTTCGTCGCGGCCGACGCTCGGACGCGCCAGGCCCGGGCTGCCGCGCCAGGGGTTGATGTCCAACCCGCCGCGGCGGGTGTAACGTGCCTCGACCGAGAGCCATTGCGGTTGGCAGCGGCGGCTGAGGTCGGAATGAATGCGTTCGACGCATTGCTCGTGGAACTCGGCGTGGTCGCGAAACGAGACCAGATAGCGCAGCAGGCCGGCGCGATCGAGCTTAGGGCCGCGATAGGCGATGACGACCCGCGCCCAGTCCGGCTGGCCGGTGACCGGGCAGTTCGACTTGAGCAGCGCGCTGCCGAGGGTTTCCTCGACGATCTCGCCGGCATCGGCGGCGAGGTGCTCGGCGTTCGGCGGGCCGTAGTCGTCGATCGCGACGTCGAGCTCGTCGATCGACTCGACGCCGTCGGCCGTGTCGATCGGCGGCAGGCCGAATGCGACCTCGACCGGCGCGCCGGCGGCGGCCGACAGATCGCGGGCGATGGTCGCCAGGACCACGGCATCGTCGTCGAAGCGGGTGGCGTTGAAGGAGTTGAGGTAGAGCTTGAGCGATTTGGACTCGATCAACTGTGGCGAAGTCGCCGGCACCGACAAGGTCGCGGTGCCGACTCGCGGCTTGCCGCGGGCGTCGAGCCAGCTCAGCTCGTAAGCGTGCCAGCGGTCGATGCCGACGAAGGGCAGGGCGTCGTCGGCGAGGCCGATGTGGGCGCGGCCGAGCGAACGGGCGATCGGAAACAGCAGCGAGGCGTCGTACTCGCGCGGGTAATCGACGTGGCGGCCGAGGGGGAGGTCATGGGTGGTCATGGCGACATTTTAGCCGCTGGCGCTGGGTAGGCCCCGTCGGGCCGGATCGCAGTCGCCAACCTCAAGCCATCTCGGCACGGCCTAGCCGTTCCTCCCTTTGGCAGGGGGGGCTGGGAGGGCCTTTGCTGGTCGCGTGCATGCCGGCGAACAGCAAATCCCCCGCGCCGTAACCGTTTCGGGCTTCGTGCCGTGTCGGGCGCTTGCCCCCTTTGTCAAAGGGGGGCAGGAGTTACGCCGGGCGAGTCCTCGGTGTTGCGCTCCCCTGACTTGCCTCGGTTGTTCCCCCTTTGGAACAGAGCGGCAGGGGGTGCCTTTGCCCGTCTCGTCGCCCCTTACCCCGCCGCCTTCTGCCCATGCAGATAGTCCAGCGTCACCTGCAGCATCGCCCGTAGGCCGACATCGAGCGAGCTCTCGTCGAGCTTGAACTTCGGCGAATGGTTGCTCGGCGCGGTGGCGGGGTCGACGCCCGGCGCGGTCGCGCCGACGAAGAAAAACATCGCCGGGACTTCCTTGGCGTAGTACGAGAAGTCCTCGGCGCCCATCACCAGCGGCATCTCGACCACGTTGGCGTCGCCGGCCACGGCCTTGAGGCTCGGCAGCATGCGTGCGGTCAGGGCCGGGTCGTTGTAGGTCACCGGGTTGCCGTCCTGATCCGGCACCGTGGCCTCGGCGTGGGCGCCGTGGGCGGCGCCGACGTGCTCGGCGACGTTCTTGAGGTCCTTGAAGATCGCCTGGCGCATGCCCTCGTCGAAGGTGCGGATGGTGCCGATCATTTCGACGTCGTCGGGAATGATGTTGTAGCGGATGCCGCCCTTGATCGCGCCGAAGCTCACCACCGCCGGCAGCTTGGCGATGTTGGTGCGGCGGCTGACGATGGTCTGTGCGCTGCCGATCACGTCGGCGGCGGCGACGATCGGGTCGACGCCCGCCCAGGGCGCCGAGCCGTGGGTCTGGCGGCCCTTGATCTTGATGGTGAACCGATCGGACGCCGCCATCAGCGGCCCCTGGCGTACGCCGAGCTGGCCGGCCGCAAGGGTGGAGAACACATGCAGGCCGAACATGGCCTCGGGCTTGAAGTCCTTGAACAGCCCGTCCTTGAGCATCAGCGAGGCGCCGCCTTCCTCATCGGCGGGCGCGCCTTCCTCGGCCGGCTGGAACACCAGCATCACCTGGCCGGGCAGGTCTTTCTTCATGGCGACCAGGGCGTCGGCGATGCCGAGCAGGATGCCGGTATGGGCATCGTGGCCGCAGGCGTGCATCACCCCGACGGTTTCGCCTCGGAAGTTCGCCGTGGCCTTGGACGCGAACGGCAGATCGACCTGCTCGGTGACCGGCAACGCGTCCATGTCGGCGCGCAGCGCGATCTTCGGCCCGGGCTTGCCGCCTTCGATGATCGCGACCACGCCGTGGCGGGCGATACCGGTGCGCGGCTTGAGGCCGAGCTTGCGCAGGTGTTCGGCGACCTTGGCCGCGGTGCGCTCCTCGCGGTTGGACAGTTCGGGGTGCTGGTGGAAGTCGCGACGCCAGGCGACCACGTCGGCCTTGACCTGCGCGGCGGCGGCTTTCACCTCGGGGCGTTCGGCCGATGCTGCGGTGGACTGCGCCGCGGCGGCGAGCGGGAGGGCGGCGAAGGCGGAGCAGCTCAGGACGCAACTCAAGGCGACGGACAGCGGACGCTTCATCGACGGACTCCGGCAGGAAAGTCCCGATCCTAGCCGATGCCCGCCGGCGGGGCTGCGCGACCTTGGTCGGTTCGGTTCGCCCCGCCCCGTGTTCATCGAATCGCGGTGCGCGCTCCTGTAGGGGCGACGTCCTACAGGATTTCCTTCGCTCGCAAGCCGCGACCGCGAAGCCACACCTGCGTCGTTGCTGCGATGCCGCGGTCGCGGCTCGCGCCGCTCCTACCCTTTGCAGCGTAGGCGCCTGCTAAGCGCCGTGCAGATAATCCAGCGCCACCTGCAGCATCGCTTTCGTGCCGACCTCGAGCGCGCCCTCGTCGAGCAGGAACTGCGGCGAGTGATTGATCGGCGCCTTGGCCGGGTCGATGCCCGCCGCGGTCGAGCCGACGAAGAAATAGAAACCCGGCACGGTATTGGCGAACTGAGAGAAGTCCTCGGCCACGGTCACCATCGCCGACTCCTTGACCCGCGCCTCGCCGGCCGCGCGCTGCAAGGACGGCAGCACGCGCCGGGTCAGGGCCGGCTCGTTGATCGTCGCCGGCGCGTTGTTGACCACCTGCAACTCGGCGCTGGCGCCGGCGGCGTGGGCATAGTCCTCGGCGGTGCGGCGCAGCCGCGCGATCACGTCCTCGCGCACCGCCGCGTCGAAGGTACGCAGGGTGCCGACCAACTTGGCCTCGTCGGGAATGATGTTGAAGCGCACGCCGGCGTTGAACTGGCCGGCGGTCAGCACCACCGGGGTCGCGGCGATATTCACTTGGCGCGCGATCAGGCTCTGGCTGGCGAGCAGGATCTGCGCGCCGACGGTAATCGGGTCGACACCGTCCCAGGGACGCGAGCCGTGGGTCTGCTTGCCGCGCACGGTCAGGCTCCATTCGTCGGCGCTGGCGAGCATCGGCCCGCTGCGATAGCCGACTTCGCCGACGCTCAGGCCGGCCCAGACGTGCAGGCCGAACACGGCCTCGGGTTTGAACTCCTTGAACACGCCTTCGCTGAGCATCATCGCCGCACCGAACGGCGCGCCCGGCGTCGGCGGGCCTTCTTCCGCCGGTTGGAACACGAACATCACTTCGCCGGGCAACTGTTCTTTCTGCGCCGCCAACGCGGTCGCCACGCCGAGCAGGATCGCGACATGCGCGTCGTGGCCGCAGGCGTGCATCACTCCGACCGGCTGGCCGCGGTAGTCGGCCTTGACCTGCGAAGCGAACGGCAGCCCGGCCGGCTCGGTCACCGGCAGCGCGTCCATGTCGGCGCGGATCGCGATGCGCGGCCCCGGCTTGCCGCCCTTGAGCACGGCGACCACGCCGGTGTGGGCGATGCCGGTACGTGGCTGCAGGCCGAGCTTGCGCAGCTGATCGGCGACCAGCTTGGCGGTGCGCACCTCGTGCTGGCCGAGCTCGGGGTGCTGGTGGATGTCGCGGCGCCAGGCCACGACCTGGTCGCGCACCTGCTGCGCGGCCGCGGCGACCTGCGCGGGGTCCGCGACGGTAGCGGCCACCGCGGGTGCGGACAGGCAGGACCAGACCGCGGCGAGCGCGACCGGCAGGGCGCGCAGGGAAACGAGGCGCATCGGAACTCTCGACGACGAAGGGCAGACCCGCAGCCTGCCTGCGCGCGACGGCTGCGCCAAGTCCCGTGCGAAGGCTGGCGAGTCGATCGAAGGCTCGAGTGGAAGGCCGCGAGCGCGCGCTCGACACTGTCCTCGCGCCCCGCATTGCGCGATCGCGACGACGCGGTAGAATGAGAATGATTATTGTTTGTGACTGAGGAAGGCGCCATTCCGAGCCTGTCCCGGCCCGGCCGACGCCCGCGTCGCAAGCAATCGGTGCGGGCTTTCGCATCGCCTCCGACTTCCTTCCTGCAGGCCTCCGCCCATGCCGTCCTCGTCCGCTTCGACCCCGCCCGCGCTGCCGCGCGCGATCCGCCTCGCGCTGTTCGGTCTGCCGCTGCTGTTCGGCGCGTTCGCCGCGCACGCGGTCGAAGCCGGCGACGCGAACGACCCGACCACGCTCGACGAGGTGCAGGTGCGCGCGCCGATCGCCCGGCGCAGCCAGACCGTGACCAAGACCGACACCTCGCTGATCGAGGTGCCGCAGTCGATCTCGGTGGTGACCGCGCAGCAGATGCGCGACCGCGGCATCCAGGGGGGTCGAGGAAGCGGTCTGGTACACCGCCGGCGCGCAGGGCGGCGGTTACGGCCAGGACACTCGCAGCGACTGGCTGTTGGTGCGCGGCTTCAGCCCGGCGCGCTACATGGACGGGCTGGCCTTGACCGACGGCGTGTGGACCGGCGGCACCCGTATCGAGCCCTACGGCCTGGAACGCCTGGAGGTTCTTAAGGGACCGTCGTCGGTGTCGTACGGAGCGATGCCGCCGGGCGGCCTGATCAATATGGTGAGCAAGCGCCCGGTCGCCGAGCCTTTGCGCGAAGTCGAAGTCGCCATCGGCAATTACGATCTGCGCCAGGCGGCGTTCGATTTCGGTGGGCCGCTCGGCGACAGCGGCCGCTGGACCTATCGGCTCACCGGCCTGGCGCGCAACAGCGACAATCATGTCGACTACGTCCACGACGATCGCTACTACTTCGCTCCCGCGCTGACCTGGAAACCGAGCGAAGCGACTTCGCTGACCTGGCTGGCGCGTTACCAGAAGGCCGACACCGCCCAGGGCGGCGGTTTCCTGCCGGCTGCCGGCACCTTGCTGCCGAACCCGAACGGCAAGATCCCGAGCCATCGCTACACCGGCGAGCCGGGCTGGAACGACTACCTCAAGACCATGACCTCGGTCGGTTACGAATTCAGCCACCGCTTCAGCGACGCGCTCGAGTTCCGCCAGAACCTGCGCTACGGCAAGGTCGAAGTCGACCACGATGCCGGCGTCGGCGCCTTCGGCCTGCAGGCCGATCAACGCACGCTGACGCGTTACTACTTCCCGCTCGAAGAGGAGTCGACCTCGTTCGCGGTCGACAACAACCTGCAGTGGAACCTCGACGCCGGCGCCTGGCGCCATACCGTGCTCGCCGGTGTCGACTATCGCCGGCTCAACAGCGACTACGCCTCGGCGTTCGCTTTCGGCGCGCCCTCGCTGGATATCTTCGATCCGGTCTACGGCGCCGCCATCGTCAAACCGGCCTACACCTCGCGCCAGGACAAGACCCAGCAGCAGCTCGGGCTGTACCTGCAGGACCAGATCAAGATCGATCGTTGGGTGATCACCGCCGCCGGGCGCCAGGACCGCGTGCGCACCCGCACCGAACAGTTGCTGGCCACGCCGGTCGCGCGCGAGCGCCAAAGCGACAGCCGCTTTTCCGGCCGCCTGGGCGTGAACTACCTGTTCGATTCCGGTTGGGCGCCGTACCTGGCCTGGTCGCAATCGTTCGAGCCGACGGTCGGCGTCGATTTCGCCGGGCAATCGTTCAAGCCGACCACCGGCGAACAGATCGAGGCCGGGTTGAAGTTCCAGCCGGCGAGCGGCCGCGCGCTGGCGACGTTGGCGGCGTACGAAATCGAGCAGGAAAACACTCTGACGGTCGACCCGAACCACACCTTGTTCTCGGTGCAGCAGGGCCGCACGCGGGTGCGCGGCGCCGAACTCGAAGGCCGCTGGAATCTGCGCAACGGCCTGAGCCTGTACGGCGCCTACACCTACACCGACAGCGAAGTGACGCGGACCAACGACGCCGCCGCGCTCGGCAAGCAGATCGCCCTGCAACCGCGCAACGTCGCTTCGTTCGGCGCCGACTACACCGTAGCCTACGGTGCGCTGTCGGGCCTGGGCGTCGGCGCCGGCGTGCGTTACACCGGCGCGCACTACGGCGACCTCTACAACCAGTGGAAGACGCCGTCGTATACCTTGTTCGACGCCTCGCTGCGCTACGACCTGCAGAACTGGCGCTTCCAGCTCAACGCCAGCAACCTCACCGACAAGCAATACATCAGCGTCTGCAACAGCGCGACGTGGTGCTACTACGGCTATCCGCGCACGGTGACCGCGACGGTGCGTTACCAGTGGTGATCGCCTCGGGCGATCAGCTGCGCAACCGCTGAGATTTCGCGGCCTCCGGCAACAGCGTCACTCCGATACCGATACTGTTGCCGTTGCAGTTCCCCCCTTTGGAAAAGGGGGGTAGGGGGGTGCCTTGGCTCTGCTTCTCAACGCGGATTGCGCGGGCAAGCAAATCCCCCGCGCCGCAATCCGTTTCGGACCTCGCGCTCGCAAAGGGCGCAAGCCCTCCTTCTCCAAAGGGGGCGATGGATCATGCGCTCGTCGTCGAACGTCTTTCGAACGTTTGCCCCGAATCTCAGCGGCCTATCAGCGCCATGCCGACCGCGGTGTAGCGGTCGCCGGCGACTGCCTCCGGCCGGAACACCGTGTCGAGCGCGGTGAGTTCGTCGGGCGATAACACCACCTGCAAGGCGCCGAGGTTGTCTTCCAGATACTTGCGGCGCTTGGTGCCGGGGATCGGCACGATGTGCTCGCCCTGCGCCAGTACCCAAGCCAGGGCCAGTTGTGCCGGCGTGCAGCCTTTGTCCGAGGCCAATCGCTTTACTTGCGCGGCCAGTTCCAGGTTGCGGGCGAAGTTGTCGCCCTGGAAACGCGGAGTGGACAGACGGAAGTCGTCGCTCTGCAGCTCGTCGGGGCTGGTGATGTTGCCGGTCAGGAAGCCGCGGCCTAGCGGGCTGTACGGGACGAAGCCGATGCCGAGGCGCTCGCAGGTCGCGAGCACGTCGTTGTGTTCGGGGTCGCGCGTCCACAACGAGTATTCGCTCTGCACGGCGGTGATCGGGTGCACGGCGTGCGCGCGCTGCAGGGTTTGCGCCGACGGTTCCGACAGGCCGAGGTAACGCACCTTGCCCTGCTGCACCAGTTCGGCCATTGCGCCGACCGTGTCCTCGATCGGTACGTCGGCGTCGATGCGGTGCAGGTAATACAGGTCGACGTGGTCGGTGCCCAGGCGCTGCAGGCTGCCTTCGATCGAACTGCGCACGTATTCGGGGCGCCCGTTGATGCCGCGCAGTTCGGGGCGGTCGGGATCGAACACGATGCCGAACTTGGTCGCCAGGAACACCTGCTCGCGGCGGCCCTGCAGCGCTTTACCGAGCAGGCGTTCGTTGGTGTAGGGGCCGTACATGTCGGCGGTGTCGAACAGGGTCACGCCGAGTTCGAGGGCGCGGTCGAGGGTGGCGAGCGATTCGCCCTCGTCGGCATCGCCGTAGGCGAAGCTCATGCCCATGCAGCCCAGGCCGAGTGCGGAAACGGCCGGGCCGTTGCGGCCGAGGCGGCGGGTCGGGATGGCGGTAGCGTTCATGCGGAGTCCTCTGCGAACGGGGGAGGGGAGCGACTGGAGCGGACCGGCCGGCGCGGACATGCACCAGGCTCAGCGCGGATCACGACGAGGTCTGAAGGATGCCCAGCTCCGACATCGCGTCTGCGCGGCCGCGTCGACGTGCCGGGCCAGGTTGGCTGGGGTATGCGACACACCATAGGCCTGGCGGATTGCTGAAAAAACAGGAATTATCCGAATGACTCTTGAAGCATCGCTTCATAATCAACGGTGATCCGCATGGCCTCGCATCCGCTCCCCGCCGTCATCGCCTTCGCCCGCGTGGCCCACCACGAAAGCTTCACCCGTGCCGCGGCCGAGCTGGAGTTGTCGCCGTCGGCACTGTCGCAAACCGTGCGCACTCTGGAGGCCAAGCTCGGCGTGCGCCTGCTCAACCGCACCACCCGTCGGGTCGGCCTGACCGAGCACGGCGCGCGTTTCCTCGAGCAGATCGGCCCGGGGCTGGCCCAGATCGAGGCCGCCTTCGACGACCTCAACGCGGTACGCGACCGCCCGACCGGCCGCCTGCGCATCAACACCGGCCGCGTCGCCGCGCGCCTGTTGCTCGAACCGAACCTGCCGGCGTTCCTCGCCCGTTATCCGCAGATGCAGGTCGAGGTGTTCGCCGACGACACCCTCGCCGATCTGGTCGCGGGCGGTTTCGACGCCGGCATCCGCCTCGGCGAATGCCTGGCCAAGGACATGATCGCGCTGCCGCTCGGAGGCCCGCAGCGACAGATCGTGGTCGGGTCGCCGGCCTATTTCGAGCAGCGGCCGCGCCCGCGCACACCCGAGGAACTGGTCGATCACGAATGCCTGCGCCATCGCCTGCCCGGCAGCGGCCGGCTGATGGCCTGGGAGTTCACCCGCGACGGCCGCGAGTACGAGGTCGACGTCGCCGGCCGGCTGATCTTCAACGACAGCACTCTGGCCTTGAACATGGTCCGCGCCGGCTGCGGCCTGATGCAGGCCTTCGAACCGATGGTGGCCGAGGACTTGCGCAGCGGCGGCCTGGTGCAGGTGCTCGACGCCTACACGCCTGCGTTCCCGGGGTTCCATATCTATTACCCGGCGCGCAAGCAGTTGCCGACCAAGCTGCGCGTGTTCGTGGACTTCATGCGCGAGCAGTGCTGAGCGGCGATTCGTTCGAGCTTGCGGTTAAGGGCAGGGGCCGCGTTCCGGTCGCATCGCGCTCGCCTTTCACCGCGGCCCGTGCGAGGCTGCGGCGACCCGCCCGGGACCCGCCATGACCGCTGCCGTCGCGCCCGCCGCTCCATCGAAAGCCCTGCAGGGCGACGCCGCGCTGGTGCGCGCGTTGGGCCCGTTCCAGCTTGGCGCCTCGATCATCAACATCATCGTCGGTGCCGGCATCTTCATGCTGCCGGCGCTGCTGTCCGGGCGCATGGGCGTCAGCGCGCCGCTGGTGTTCGTCGCCGGCGCCATCGCGATCGTGCCGATCGCGCTGTGCTTCTCGGCCATCGGCAGCCGCGCCGCCGCGACCGGCGGGCCTTATACCTATGTCGGTGCGGCGTTCGGACCGTTCGCGGGTTTTCTCGCCGGCGCCTTGATGTGGATCTGCAACACCGCCTCCAGCGCCGGCGTCGCCGCAGCCTTGGCCGAACAAGCCGGCAACGCCTGGGCGTTGCTGCGCGAGCCCCTGCCGCGCGGTGTCTTCATCGCCGCGGTCTACGCGATCCTGTTCGCGCTCAACGCCTTCGGCGTGCGCCTGGGCGCGCGCATGATCGTGCTGCTGGCGACCCTGAAGCTCACGCCGCTGTTCCTGCTGGCGACGCTCGGCCTGTACTTCGTCGACTGGCAGCAGGTCGGCTGGAGCGAGGTGCCGTCGTGGAGCGCGCTCGGTTCGTCGATGGTGCTGGTGGTGTTCGCCTACTCGGGCATGGAGACCGCGTTGGTGCCGACCGGCGAAGTACGCGACCCGTCGCGGCACGTGCCGCGCGCAACCTTGTCGGCGATCGTGGTGGTGGTGCTGCTCTACGTCGGCATCCAGGTGGTCTGCCAGGGCGTGTTGGGCGCGCGGCTCGCTGCGAGCACCGCACCGATCGCCGATGCCGCCGGCGCGATCTGGTCGCCCGGCCACGGCCTGTTGCTGCTCACCGCCGGGGTCTCGATGACCGGCTTCCTGATGGGCAATCTGTTCGCGTCCTCGCGGCTGTTGTTCGCGCTCGGCCGCGACGGTTACCTGCCGCAGGCCTTCGGCCGCGTCGATGCCCGGCACCACGTGCCGCGCGTGGCCCTCGCCGCACATGCCGGCATCGCCCTGGCCCTGGCGTGGATGGGCAATTTCGAAACCCTGGCGTTGATCTCCGGCGGCGCCATCTGCCTGTTGTTCGCAGCGGTGTCGATCGCCGCCTGGCGCGCTCAGGCGCTCGACCTGCGCGGAGCCGGAGAACCCTTCGTGATGCCGGGCGGCGCCTGGACCATGCCGGCACTCGCGGTGCTGACGATGGCGGCGATCCTGGCGACGATGACGCGCGCGCAATGGACCGCGATCGCCGCCTCGCTGGTGCTGCTGGTCGCGTTGTACGGCGCGCTGCGCTTGCTGCGTCGGCGCGGCTGAGCGCGACGCGCCTACAAGCGCGTACAGGCGAGATCGCGCACGCGTCCGGCGTCGAGCGACACGCCTTCGATGCGGCCGTCGACACCACGGTGGAAGCGGTAGCTCAACAGACCTTGGACGAAGCGGTCGCGCTCCAGTGGTTCCAGGGCGACGGCGGGGAAGCGCGGGTCGAGTTGCCGCAGAGCGCCGTCGACGAGTTTGAACTCGTAATCGCGGCCGAGCTCGTCGCAGCGATAGCGGCCGGCATAGGCCTGCAGTTCGGCGGGCGTGAGCGCGGCGACGTTGACGGCGAGATAGTCCTTGCCATGGCCGTTGGCGGCTACCGTCATCCTGCGCGGCCGCTCGCGGTTGCGCTCATGGAAGCGCAGCGTGGCGATCGAGGGCGCGCCAAGTTCGAACTCGGTGCTGCCCAAGGGCCGCAGGACGAATTCGTCGTCGAAGTGGTGCAGGGCGAGCCGGCCGTCGGCATGGACGATCTTGCGCAGGTCGCCGCTTTCGGCATGGCGATAGACGCCGGCCCACTGTTGCAGTTGCGCGGGCGTCAGGCGCACCGACTTGCGCTGCGCCGTGGCCCGGTCCTGCGCGAGCGAAGGCGGCAGGCCTAACCACAGTTCGGCGATGCGTTCGGCCCAGCGCTGCGGCTGGGCTTCGGCGAAGTTGCACAAGGTGGCGACGCTCAGGTGCCGTTGCGGGAAGCGCAGCAGCTCGGCGCGATAGCCGCCCCAGGCGCCGCCATGCCGCACCGTCGCCAGGCCGCGGTACTCGCCCATCTTGAGGCCGAGGCCGTAGTCGATGTGCCTGCCGTCGTCGAGTACGCCGGCTTGCCGCATTTGCGCGAACATCGCCGCGCTGCCGACCGTGGGATCGTAGAAGTTGCGGTCCCAGCGCAGCAGATCGCCCGTGGTGGTATGCACCGAGCCGTCGCCGACCTGGTCCCAGTGCGGCTGATCGAGCCGATACGTCGCTGCGCTGTCGCGCGGCGGCGCGTCCGCGGAAGCCTCGGCACGCGCATAGGCCATCGCGCGACCGGGTACGAGCTCGGCGTGGTCGCGGCGGAAGCGGGTGTCGCGCATGCCGAGCGGGGCGAAGATGCGTTCGTGCGCGAATGCGGGCAGGGATTGTCCGGACACGCGTTCGACGATCTGGCCGGCAAGGAAATAGCCGGAGTTGCTGTACAGGTGCTCGCTGCCGGGCGGGAAGTTGAGCGCGCGCTGGCGCGCGATCGCCTCCAGGGTCTGTGCGTCGGTGGCCTGGTCGTCGAAGGCCGCGCCGCCGAGGATCAGCAGCGCGATGTAATCGCGCAGGCCGCTGGTGTGCTGCAGCAGCTGACGGATCGTGATCCGGCGGCCGTAGTCGGGCATCTCCGGCAGATGCTTGCGGATGTCGTCGTCGAGCGAAAGTTTGCCATCCTGGGCCAGTAACAACACGCTGGCGGCGGTGAACTGCTTGGAGGTCGAGCCGATGTCGAACACGCTGTGCGGGCCGATCGGCACCCCGAGTTCGAGGTTGGCCATGCCGTAGCCGCGCTGGAACACGATCGCGTCGTCGCGGTACACCGCCACCGCGCAGCCCGGCGTATCGCGGCGATTCCATTCGGCGAAGATCGCGTCGGTGCTGGCTTCGAGGGCAGCGCGGTCGGCGGCGTCGCGCGGCGCCGCATGCGCAGTGGCGAGCGCAAGCAGGGCGAGCGCAAACAAGGGCAGCGCGAGGGTAGAGGCCAGCGTTCCGGCGACGGTCATGCGGTGGGTTCCTTGTCGTGTCCGCGCGAAGCGGCGAGTCCCGTCCTGCGCTGCGCCGGGCGCATCGGCCCGGCTCGCCGGGATGGTCCTCGCGTCGGCGTCCGCAGGCTTAGACGCGACGCACACAACGCGCCGGCCACCATGTCGCCATCCGCAGGCCACGCGCTTGATCCTTGACCGCCGGCTGTTGCCTACTAGGGGCCTGCATCGCCTTCGTCCGGAACACAGCGGGAGCCGCGCGCCTCGATCCATGGCCAGCACCGCCGCCGCCGCCGTTGCCGCCGTCGCCCCTCCGCAGGGCCCACCGCAGGGTGCTCCGTCCGCTGGCGCGCCCGGCGAGCCGACGCCGATGTCGCGCTGGCGCATCGCCGGCTTCGTCTCGATCTCGCTGCTGCTCGGCCTGACCCAGAGCCTGGGCATGAACCTGGTCGCCTCGAACCTGCAGCAGGTGCAGGGCGCGCTCGGCGCGACCAGCGCCGAAGCGACCTGGCTGCTCACCGCCTACTTCGCCACCAACATCCCGGCCAGCCTGTTGCTGACCAAGTTCCGGCTGCACTACGGCCTGCGCCTGTTCGCCGACCTGGGCATCGGCCTGTTCGTGGTTGCCGCGGTCGTGCACCTGCTGGCCAACGACCTCGACTCGGCGATTGCCGCGCGCGCCGCGCTCGGCATCGCCGCGGCGCCGTTGAGTTCGCTGACCGTGCTGTACATGGCCGAGGTCTTCAACGGGCCGAAGAAGGTGCTCGGCCTGATGTTCGGTTTCGCCGCCCTGCAGACCGGCGCGCCGTTGTCGCGGATCATCGCCGAGCCCCTGCTGCTCAACGCGCAGTGGCACGGCATCGTGATCTTCGAACTCGGCCTGGCCCTGGCCTGCCTGGCCGCGATCAACCTGCTGCGGGTCACGCCGGTGCCGCGCCAGCCGATGTTCGACCGCCTCGACATCGCCAGCTTCCCGCTCTATGCCTCGGCCATCGCCCTGCTGTGCGTGGTGCTGACCCAGGGCCGGCTGCGCTGGTGGCTGGACACGCCCTGGCTCGGCGAATGTCTGGTCGCGGCGGTGGTGTGCGGCGCCTTGTTCGTGGTGATCGAGATGAACCGCGCCAAGCCCATGGTCAACATCCGCTGGCTGCTGCACGGCGGCTACATGGTGCGCCTGGGCCTGGCGATCGTGCTCTCGCGCATGGTGCTGTCGGAGCAGTCGGTCGGCGCGGTCGGCCTGCTCAACGTGCTCGGCCTGAGCAACGAGCAGATGCATACCTTGTTCTGGCTCGTGCTGGCCGGCACCGTGGCCGGCTTCGTCGTCACCCTGCCGTTCCTGCCCAGGCAGCGTTTCGACATGCTCGGCCTGATCGCGGTCGGCCTGGTCGGCATCTGCGCCTGGTTCGATTCGTATGCGACCAACCTCACCCGGCCGGCGAATTTCTACGTCACCCAGACCGTGATCGCGATGGCCGCCTCGATGTTCCTGGCCAGCTCGATCCTGTTGGCGCTGGTGCGGGTGGTCGCCGACGGCGTGCGCAATCTGGTCACCTTCATCGTCTTGTTCAGCACCACCAACGCACTCGGCGGGCTGCTCGGCTCGGCGGTGCTCGGCACCTACCTGAGCCAGCGCCAGAGCGTGCATTACCAGCATCTGACCCAGGCGATGACGCTCGGCGACCCGCAGGTGGTGCTGCGCACGCAACAACTCGGCGGCGCGGTCGCGCGCGTGGTCGGCGACAACGCCGCGCGCGGCAACCAGGCGCTGACCTCGTTGAGCCAGCAGGTTGCGCGCGAGTCCTGGGTGCTGGCCTACAACGACGTGTTCCTGGCCGTGGCCTGGCTCGCGCTCGGCGTGCTGGTGTGGGTGTTGCTGCTGAAATGGCATCTGTGGCGGCGCGGCCACACGGTGGTGAGCTTCGCTTCGCAGGTGCCGGGCCCGTTCGGCCCGCCGGCCGCGGCAGCCCCCGTGCAGAACGAACGCCGCGACACGTCGGGCGAAGCCGCCGCGCCTGCCTCTTCCTCCCCCGTTGCCGCTACCTGATCCGAAGGACGCCCCATGCCGCTGAAGTCGCCCTTCAAATCCAAGGCCACCGTGCCGGTCGTCGCGATCGCCGTCGTCGGTGTGCTGCTGATCCTCTACGCCTGGCGGCTGTGGCCGTTCTCCAGCGCACGCCAGACCACCGAAAACGCCTACGTGCGCGGCAGCGTCACCGTGATCGCGCCCAAGGTCGACGGCTATGTCGCCCAGGTGCGGGTGCAGGACTACATGCAGGTGCGCGCCGGGCAGGTGCTGGTCGAGCTCGACGACCGCAACTACCGCCAACGCCTCGATCAGGCGCGCGCCAATCTCGCCGCGCAACAGGCCAACCTGTCCAACTCGACCCAGGCCCGACGCGTGCGCGAGGCCGCGGTCGCCAACGTCGAGGCCCAGCTCAAGGCCGCGCAGGCGAACCTGGCCCGCGCCCAGGCCGACATGCGTCGTGCGAGCGCCTTGGTCGGCGACGGCTCGCTGTCGCTGCGCGAACGCGACCAGACCCTGGCCGCGCTGCGCCAGGCCGAGGCCGCACTCGGCCAGGCCCAGGCCGGGCGCCGTTCCGCCGACGAGGACGTGCGCTCGGTGATCGTCAACCGCGACGCGCTGACCGCAGCGGTCGCCAACGCCCAGGCCGCAGTGCAGCTGGCCGAGATCGACCTGGCCAATACCCGCATCCATGCGCCGCAGGCCGGCCAGCTCGGCGAGATCGGCGTGCGCCTGGGCCAGTACGTCACCCCCGGCACGCAATTGATGCAACTGGTGCCGCAGCGGGTCTGGGTGGTCGCCAACTTCAAGGAATCGCAGACCGCGCGTATCCGCGCCGGCCAGGCCGCGAGTTTCCGCGTCGATGCGCTCGACGGCGCGGTGCTGCGCGGCCGGGTCGAACGGCTGTCGCCGGCGACCGGTTCGGAATTCAGCGTGATCAAGACCGACAACGCCACCGGCAACTTCACCAAGGTCGCGCAGCGGCTGCCGGTGCGGATCGCGATCGACCCGGACCAGCCGATGGCGGCGCGCCTGCGCCCGGGCATGTCGGTCGAAGCGACCGTGGATACCGCGAGCGCGATCGACGAGGACGCGGTGCGCCGCGCCGAACAGGCCGCCGCGGCCAGCGCGGCGCGCGATGCGGCGGTGCCGGTGGTCGCGAATCCCGTGCCCGGCGCGAACGGTCGACCGCAGGCCCGGCCGGCTGCTGCAGCCGAGCCGCAGGACGAGGGCGAGGGTGATATGGACGCGTCACGATGAGGGCGGCCCCGATCGTCTGGCGCATCGCCGCGATCGCCTTGGCGATGTGTACGCTCGCGGCCTGCGTGAGCGTCGCGTCGCCGCCGAGCTTCGCCGAGCCGCCGCCGGCCTGGCGCGATGCGCCGGGCGTCGGTGTCGCCGTGCAACGCGATTGGTGGCGCGGCTACAACGACCCGGTGCTCAGCGAGCTGGTCGAACGCGCGCTCGCCGACAACACCGATCTGCGCCTGGCCGCGGCACGCGTCGCCGAGGCGCGCGCTCTGCTCGATGCGCAAGGCGCGGTGCAATGGCCGACTCTGGATCTGTCGCTGAGCGCGCAACGCGCACGCAGCGTCGGCGCCGCGACCGGCCGCGCCAACCTGTCGAGCGTGACCCAGCCGCAGTTCCAGGCCGCCTACGAGGTCGATCTGTGGGGCCGCCTGGACGCGCTGACCGATGCCGCCCGCGCCAACCTGCTCGCCAGCGAAACCGCCGCCGACAGCGTACGGCTCAGCGTCGCGGCGGCGGTGGCCTCGGCCTATCTGGGCTTGCGTGCGAGCGATGCGCGGCTCGAGGTCGCGCAGCGCACGCTGGCCTCGCGCGCCGGCGCGCGCAAGGTCGCCCAGCGCCGTTTCGACACCGGCTACAGCTCGCGCCTGGAACTGAGCCAGGCCGAGGCCGAGTACCGCGCCACCGCCCAGGTCGTGCCGCAATTGCAGCTCGCGATCCGGCGCCAAGAGGATGCCTTGTCGGTGTTGCTCGGCCGCGCACCCGAAGCGGTGCCGCGCGGCCGCCCGCTGACCGAGATCGCCGCGCCGGCGCTGCCGTCGGCCGGCGTGCCTTCGCAACTGCTGCGGCGCCGTCCCGACATCGCCCAGGGCGAGGCGCAGATCGCCGCGGCCGACGCCAACCTGGCGGCGGCGCGCGCGCAGCTGTTGCCGTCGTTGCGCCTGACCGGCACGCTCGGCAGCCTCGAATCGAGCCTGCTGCATGGCGACCCGATCCGGCTGTGGAGCGTCGGCGGCAGCGTGCTGGCGCCGCTGTTCAACGCAGGCCGTCTGCGCGCGCAGGTCCAGGCCGGCGCCGCGCGTCGCGACCAGGCCGTGCTCGGCTACCGCAAGACCGTGCTGACCGCGTTCGCCGAAGTCGAGGACGCCCTGGCGGCGATCCGTTATCTGCACGAACAGCGCGACCAGGCCGAGCACCAGCGAATCGCGTTGAGCGAAGCGCTGCGCATCGCCCACAACCGCTACAACGAGGGTTATGCCTCGTACCTGGAAGAACTCGACGCGCAACGCAACCTGTTCAACGCCGAGCTGACGGTCGTGCAACTGCAGGCAGACGCGTTGACCGCCGAGGTCAACCTGTACAAGGCGCTGGGCGGCGGCTGGGAGGGCCTGGAGCGGTAAGGGGCTTATCGATAAGCCGAGCTTGTCTCCCTCTCCCGCTGGCGGGAGAGGGAGACGATTGCAGTGGCTTGCGGCTGCGCGGTCGCTTGCTCGGCTGGTCGTCAGCCGCAGCCACCCTCAACCGCGCAACAACTCCGCATGCGCCAGCTCGATCGCGGCGAATTCCTTGTCCGGCGATTCCTCGTCCATCAGGTACCACGCCGCCGACAAGCCGGTGAAGGCGACGATCCATTGCAGCAAGCGACGGCGCTCCAGGCGCGCAGCTTCAGCGACCAGATCGACACGGCGCAGCAGTCGGCCCGGCGCCAAAGCGGTCTCTTCGTCGGGGTCGGTGAACAAGCAGGCGAAATCGAAACCGCGCTCGCCGATCAGGCGCTTCGGGTCGATCGCGACCCAACCGCGTGCGCCGGCGTCGAGCACGTTCTCGTGGTGCAGGTCGCCATGCAACGGCACGATCTCGCGCGGTTCGGCCAGCAGTTCGCAGGCGGTGCTCCAGGCCAGTGCGAGCGGGCCGCCATGGCTGTTCGCATACGGTTCCAGTTCGGCGAACCAGGGCTGCAGGCCGAGCAGATGCGGCGGTGGCGGCGCCGCGCGCGGGGCATGCAGGCGTGCGGCGGTCGCGCACAGGATGCGGGTGGCATCGTCGTCGCGGCCGTTGCGGGCCATGTGCGCGAGCGAGCGCGGGCCGCTGGCGCGTTCGATCAGCAGGGCGTCCTCGTCCCAGGCGAGCACGCGGGCGGCGCCGTCGCCGTCCCACCAACGCATCATCGCCGCGCCGTAGCGCTCTTCGGGTTCGCGCGGAATCTTCAGCATCGCCGGCGTGTCGCGGTAGCGCACCGGCAACAGATCGCTGCTGTGGGTATGGATCGGGGCGCCGTCGGGGATCAAGCTCCACTGGGCGAGATGCTGGTCGAAGGGCGTCATGCGGCACGAAGGCGTCATCGGCGTTCGTGTCGATATCGGGATCGCCGCGGTCGATGCAAGCGGCGCCATCGCCGCGTACGAGCAGCAGCGGCGAAACAGCAGGAAAGGTAAAGTCGTCGCGCGCCGCGACGGCGAGCGCCCCGGCTACTTCGCCTCGTCGGCGGTCTCGACGTCCTGGGCCGCGGCTTCTTCGCGTTCCTTCAGCACCAGCGCCGCTTCGGCGTCGGCGGCGACACGATGACGCAGCGATTTGCAGCGTTCGATGCCGGCATCGGTAAGGTGCACTTCGCCGCCTTCGCCGGCTTCGGCCAGACCGGATTCGACCAGGCGTTCGCGCAAGGCACCGGAATGATTTTCCGGCGCATGCCCTTGGTCTATGCGTTGAAGCACATTCAGTAAAGCCAGCTCTTCCAGGCTGATCGGGTCCACGGCGACGCTCCACTACGACTGCGCGCACTATGCCACGGACGACCGCGGCGCAAACCACCGCGCCCCGCCTCGTGCGCGCTGCAAGCTGACGCATTCAGCCCGCGCTGCAGGGGCGCGGGCGGCCCCTGTCGGTGCGGATCGCGCGATCCGTCCGCTGCCGCCGGACAGCCGCGATCCGGTCGCGTCAGGCCCGCAGTCGGCCCGAACGCGCCGGGCCCAAAAAGAACGCCGCCCGAGGGCGGCGTCCGGCAGTACGCGATGCGGCGGCCCAGGGCACGCCGCATCCGGCGGCATCAGGCCGCAGCGTCCTTCAGCTTCTTCAGCGGACGGACCTTGACCTTCACCGTAGCCGGCTTGGCAGCGAACCACTGCTCTTCCTTGGTGAACGGGTTGATGCCCTTGCGCTTCGGCTTGGCCGGCACGCTGACAGCGGTGATCTTCAGCAGGCCCGGCAGGGTGAAAGCGCCCGCGCCCTTCTTGTTGACCGACGCGTGGACCGCGCCTTCGAGCGCGCCGAGCACGGCGCGGATGTCCTTGGCGACGACACCGGTGACTTCAGCCAGGTGTGCGACCAGGCCCGACTTGCTCAGCACTTCCTTGATCGGCTTCGGAGCAGCCGTCTTGGCGGCGGACTTCGCAGCGGCCTTCGGAGCGGCCTTCTTCTTTGCAGCGGTTTTTTTCGTAGCCATAGTTTTTTCCGGTAGCACTCGTTGAATGGATGGGTTGCCTGGATAACCCCTCGGCATGGCGGAATGTAGGGCAAGCCCGACGCGCCGCCAAGAGTTTTCGACGCAAATAGTGGCTGTTTTTCAGACGCGCGCCCCGGATGGCCCGTGTCGATGCGACAAAATCCCTTGCGAATGAGGGGTTTTGCGCGTCCCTCGATGTTTCGCGCCGCTCGTCGCTTCAAGCGAAAAGCCCTGGAAAACACGGCTCGAACGGGTTCCTGCGGCATCGCAGCGACGGTTTGCGCGACGCGCGGCGCGAATCTGTGACGCAATCCGGCGCCATCGTCGCGATGTCGCAATGCGGTTCAGTCGCCGTGCGGTTGCCGGCGGGCCGCGCGCGCGACTTGCGCGGCCGCTGCGACGACGGCAATGTGCCAATGTCGGCGCCGCGTTGTGGATAACACCGGCGGCTCAGCCCCGGTGTTCGAGCGCCAGGTATTCGGCCGACTGCATTTCGATCAGGCGCGAAGCGGTGCGCTCGAAGGCGCCGCCGAGGCGGTGGCCGCGGTACAGCCCGGTCGGCGCGTCGGCCGCGGTGCAGACCAGGTTGACGTGGCGGTCGTAGAACTCATCGATCAGGTTGATGAAACGCCGTGCCGGGTCGTCGTTGCGGCCGTCGAACAATGGGATGCCGCCGACCAGCACGGTGTGGCACTCGGTCGCGATCTCGATGTAGTCGCCGGCCGCGCGCGGGCCTTCGCACAGGGCGGCGAAGTCGAACCAGGCATGGCCGTCGGCCAGTGCGCGCACCGGGATGTCGCGGCCGTCGATGCGCAGCGGCCCGGCTTCGGCGATGCAGGCCGCGGTCAGCTCTTTCCAGCGCCCGCCCAGCCAGGCGTCGGATTCGGCGTCGAGCGGGGCGCGATACACCGGCGAGCGGGTCAGCGCGCGCAGGCGGTAGTCCTGCTGGCTGTCGAGCAGCAGCACCTCGCAGTGGCGCTGGATCAGCTCGATGGCCGGCTTGAAGCGCTCGCGCTGCAGGCCGTCGGCGTACAGGTTCGGCGGCGCGGTGTTGGAGGTCGTCACCAGGGTCACGCCCTCGGCGAACAGGCGGTCGAGCAGGCGCCCGAGCAGCATCGCATCGCCGATGTCGATGACGAAGAACTCGTCCAGCACCAGCACCCGCAGCTCCGCACGCCACTGCCGGGCGATCTTCGCCAAGGGGTCGCTCTCGCCGGCATGGGCGCGCAACTGCGCATGGACCTCGCGCATGAAACGGTGGAAATGGGTGCGGCGCTTCTCGCGGATCGGCAGTTGCTCGTAGAACAGGTCGATCAGGAAGGTCTTGCCGCGGCCGACGCCGCCCCACAGGTACAGCCCGCGCACGCCGTCGCGCGGCTTGCCGCGCAGGCGATCGAACAAGCCCTGCGAGGGCGGATCGAGCACGCCGGCATGGATGCGGTCGAGTTCGCGTAGGGCCGGGCGCTGCGCCGGATCCTCGCTCCAGTCGCCGCGCGCGACGCCCTCGGCATAGGCCTGGGAAGGGGTCTTGCCGGTCATCGCGAACGCTGCGACTGATGGTCGGGGCGCGGTGCCGCCGGCAACGGCGGCGCGCAGCCGGGCCGCTGCCCGAGGTTCAGGGCTAGTGGCAGCATAGACATTCCTCTCAGGACAGGTCCGGGGCGATTTCCGGCGGCAGGTGGGCGCGCACGCCGTGCTTGATCGCACCGCGCAGGTCGATCAGGCGGCGGTGGAAGAAGTGGCCGGTGTCGGGCATGCGCACCAGTTCGGGCGGCTGGCGCAGGCTTTCGATCCAGGCGTAGACCGCGTTGGGATCGACGATCTCGTCGGCCTCGCCCTGGATCACCAGCCAGGGGTAACCGCTCGGCGGGGCGATGCGGTCGAAGTCCCAGCGGCCGGCCGGCGGCGCGATCGAGATCAGCAGCTTGGGCTGCAACTCGTCGGCCATGCGTAGCGAGACATAGGCGCCGAAGCTGAAACCGGCCAGCCACAGTTGTGCATCCGGACGCGTTGCACGCACCCAGGCGGCGACCGCGCGCAGGTCCTCGCATTCGCCTTCGCCCTCGTCGAACTCGCCTTCGGAAGCGCCGACGCCGCGGAAGTTGAAACGCACCGTGGCCGCGCCGGATTCGCGCAGGGCGCGCGCGGTCATGGTCACGACCTTGTTGTGCATGCTGCCGCCTTCGGTCGGCAGCGGATGGCAGACGATCGCCACGATCGGCCGCGGCGCGGTCTCGGCGGCCTCGACGATCATCTCGATCGCGCCGGCCGGACCGGGCAGGGTCAAGGTCGTGGAGGCGTCGCTGGGAAAGGCGGGAATGCTCATGCGCTCATGATACGGGGCGCTGTGAGCGGGGTGTTACGCCTGTGTGTGCGGCAGCGTGCGGCGGTATCGACGCCAAAGTCAGCGCCAAGTCAGCGCGGCATCAGCTCGAAACCGAGCAGCACCGGATCGTGATCGGAACTGCGCCACGGACCCGTGCCGCCGTCGCGATAACCCGCGCTCTCGGGTTCGTCGGCGTTGCTGTGCCACTCGGCGGCGCCGCGCAGGCGCGCGGCCAGCGCCGGCGACAGCAGCGCGTGGTCGAGGCGGCCGAGCTCGCCCTGGTAGACATAGCTGTACGGTGCCTCGACCTTGGCCACGGCGAAGGCGTCCTGCCAGCCGGCCGCATACAGCTCGCGCAGCGGTTGCTCCTGCGCATGCGCGTTGAGGTCGCCGACGATCATGCTCAGCGCGCTGCCGCTCGCGGTCGGGTCGGTCTTGAGCCAGGCGTCCAGGCGCCGCGCCGATTCGCTGCGCGAGGCGTTCCAGCAGGAGGCGCCGTCGCCCTGGTCGCGATCGGCGCCGGCGGCGTTCTTGCCGCAGCCCTTGGACTTGAAGTGGTTGGCGACGACCACGAAGGTCGGGCCCGGCGTGCGGTCGCGGCCGATCGCGGCGAAGGCCTGGGCCATCGGCACGCGCGCGAGCGGGCCGAACGGCCCTTGTTCGAGCGTCGCGGCGACGCCGCGCGCGGCCACCCGCGCGCCGCGGTAGATCAGGCCGACCCGGATCGCGTCGCTGCCCGGCCCCCGCTGTTGCGCGTCGCAGGGTTGCTTGCACGGCGCGGCATAGCGCCAGTCCTGGGCGCCGCCATCGGCGGCATCGGCGCGGTCGAGCGCGGCGACGAGTTCGGCCAGGGTCGACTCGGGGCCGTAGCCGTCGTTCTCCAGCTCCATCAAGGCGGCGACGTCGGGATCGAGGGCGTGGATGGTGGCGACGAGCTTGGCCAACTGCGCCTGGTATTCGGCCGCCGTGCGCGCGCCGCGCGGGGTCGGAAAGCCTTCGCCGTGGCCGTCGCCGTTGAACAGGTTCTCCAGGTTGAAGGCGGAGATGCGCAGGTCGCCGGCGACCTTGGGCGGCTGCGGACGCGGCGCGGTCTGCACGGTCGCCGGCGCGGTCAGGCGCAGGCCGTGGCTGCCGTCGATCGGCACCGCCACGCCTTCGACCGCGTCGAGGCGGCTGCCGCTGCGCGCGGCGAACGCGGCTGCGGTCAGGGTGGCGGTGTCGCCGCCGAGCACGAGGCGGCGGCGACGGTTGTCGGCGGCGATGGCGCGTGCGGCTTCGCTGCCGGGCACGGCGCGTTCGCCGGGTTGCCACAGCGGGCCGTCGAAGGAGGCGGTGACGGTGCCGCGCTCGGCATCGCGTTCGGCCAGGGTCAGCGGCGCGGCGATGCGCACGCGCATGCCTTCGAGGCGGCGCCAGTCGGGGGCCTCGGCGATCGCTACCGCGGCCGGCATGCGCATGAGCTTGCGGCGCGCGAGCGGTTCGATGCGTTCGGCCTCGATCGCGGTGAGCCGGCCCTGCTTGGCGAGCGCGCCCTGGTAGACGCGTCCACGGATCCGCAGCGCTTGCCCCGGCGTCAGCGCAGCGGTCTGGGCGCCGGTGATCCAGAACGCGTCCGAGGTTGCGGCATCGCCGTCGCCGCCGTCCTGCAGCAACCAGCCCGGGGCGCCGTCGGCCGCGGGCAGAGCCGCGGTGACGATGCCTTCGACGGTCGCCTCGCGATCGAGCCAGGCGCTGCTCGCGGCCGAGCCCTGGACCTCGCCGATCGCGAGCGCGCCGGCGCCGCGTTGCGCATACGGCACGCTCGCGCAGGCCGCCAGCAGCAGGCAGGGCGCGAAGGCGAGGGCGGGGCGGTATCGCGTCATGGCGGGCTCGGCGGCGGCGGGAGCGGCCATTATCGGCAGCGCGCCGGCGCGGCGTCGTGTGCCATCGGGCGCCAGCCTTTGCCGAAGCCTTTGCCAGAGCCGGCGCGCCGGGCCCTCAAACGCAAACGCCGCCCGGAGGCGGCGTCTGGTAAGCCTGCGCGAGCGCGGCTTACTTGATGTTCTCGAGCATCCAGTCGACGGTCGAGGCGACCTGCTCGTTGGTCAGGGCCGGGTTGCCGCCCTTCGGCGGCATGATGCCGGCGCTGCCGGTATAGCCTTCGATCGCATGCTTGTGCAGGGTGTCCTTGCCCTGGGCGATACGCGCCGACCAGTGCGCCGCGTCCATGGTCGGGGCGCCGCCGGCGCCGGACTTGTGGCAGCCCGCGCACAGGCTGTCGAAGATCACCTTGCCGTCCAGGGTGCCGCCGTAGGCGACCTGCGAAGCGGCCTTGGCGGCCGCCGCGGCGACTGCGGCCTGCTGCGAGGCGGCGCCGGTCGCGCCGGCATAGACCGCGCCGACCGGACCGATGCGGTTCTCGGTGCGCTTGGCTGCCTTGGGGTCGACTTCCTGCGGCAACTGGTGGTGGACGAAGTAGGCCGCGATCATCAGGCCGAGGGTCACCAGCATCAGAAAGCCGATCACCATCGAGAATTTCTTCAGGAATTCGAGGTCGTAATTGCGCACGATCCACCTATTGCGTGCCCCCGTTCGGGTGCACTAAAGCCATCGACGTGGCCGCACCGGGGATCGGCGCGGCCGCTGCACGGGACCCGCCGAGACGACCCCGCCGGCCTTCTGCTATCGAATGCAGGGCCGCGGGCCGGGAATGCCGGTCGGGTAGTTCCGCCGGACAGTTTATCTCACTCCGGGCCGCGCGGGCTTGCCCTGCGCCCCAGTAACGTCGTCGGAGCGCCGGCCGGGACCTGTGCGCCTTGCGCCGGTCACCGCTCGCCCCTATAACCTGCACGATCCACGAGCACGGTCACGGACGATGATCGCAGGGCCAGGGACGGGCAGCCGACCGCCTCCCTCGTCGCCCGCGACCCGGACGCTCCCCGCGCAAGCCCTACCTTCCGCGCCGCCTTCACCTTCAAGGACCGCCCTAATGTCCCGCTGGACCACGCAAGAACTGTTGACCCGACTGGCCGCCTCGTTCGGCGGCGAAAACGTCGAAGAAGTGCCGACCGCCGATGGCGCCATCCAGGTGACCCTGCCGGAAAGCGGCGACCTGGGCGTCACCATCGCCCTGACCGACCGCGAGATCTTCGTCTCCACGCCGCTGGTCGAAGCAGCGCAGGTCGCCGACGCGGCCGGCTTCAACGAAGCCTGTCTGCGCCTGAACCCGGTCAACCCGCTGTCCAACCTCGGTCTGACCACGATCAACGAGCGCGACGTCTACATCGTCTTCGGCGAGATGGCGCCCGATTCCACCGCCGAGCAGATCGAACTCGAAATCCGCACCCTGGCCGACAACGCGATCGACGCGGTGGAAGCCCTCAAGTCCTTTCTGGTGACCGCATGAGCCTGCTGCAGAAAATCCTGACCCTGTTCCGCGGCACCGCCCACGAGGCCGGTCAGGCCGTGGTCGACGCCAACGCGCTCAAGATCCTCGACCAGGAAATCCGCGACGCCGGCAACGAGCTGATCCGCTCCAAGGAAGAGCTGACCAAGGTCATGGCCCAGCGCCAGTTGCAGGCCAACCGCAGCAAGGACCGCTTCGCCAAGAAGGCCGAGTACGAGACCTACATCGCCGGCGCCCTGCGCAAGGGCGACGAAGCGCTGGCCCGCGAAGTCGCCGAGCGCCTGGCCACGGTCGAGACCGACCTCAGGAACGACGAACAGGCCATCGCCAGCTACGACGCCAGCATCACCCAGCTCAAGACCGCGATCACCGCGACCGAGCGCAAGCTGGCGCGGGTCAAGCAGCAGGTCGACACGGTCAAGGCCACCGAGGCCGTGCAGCGCGCCCAGACCGCGGTCGCCGCGCGCCACTCCGGCGCGACCGGCAAGGTCACCACCGCGCTGGATTCGCTCGAACGCATCCAGACCCGCCAGGCCGAGCGCGGCGCCCGCCTGCAGGCGGCGGCGCAGCTCGAAGCCGAATCCGGCGACGGCGATCTCAACGCCAAGCTGGCCAACGCCGGCCTGCTGCCGGAATCGACCAGCGTCGACAACATCCTCGAGCGCTTCCGCGAGAAGCCGGTGCAGCAGCTCGGCCACGAGCCGCTGTCTTTGCCGGCGGTGGAAGTGAAGGACGCCGAGCACGTCGAGCGCAAGAACTAAGCAGTCGCGACCGCTGCCGGCCATCGCTCGGCAGCGGTCGTCCGGTCTGTCGAATCCCTTCGGCGGTTCGGTCGAGACGGGTCGAGCTGTCGGTCGCCCTGCTTTTGCTCGTCATCCCCGCGCAGGGGGGAATGGATGCCGCTTGCGAGCCACTGGCTCGCGCGGGCCTGAACGCCAGGGCGCTGTGCGCGCTGGCCGGGCGGTGGAGACTTCAGGCGTTCTCGCACGGAAATCCGCTGGATCTTCGCCTACGCGGGGATGACGGCTTGAAGGCCGTCGGCTTCGGATCGTCATCCCTGCCTGGGTGGGAGACGGCCTTAATGACACCATGCGCACCTGCGCCTCCCGCACACGGACGTAACCCGCTGACATGATCGTAATCGGCAAGTTCTACCGCCTCATGCGCGGCCATCTGCGCCGGATCAGCTGGGGCGTGGTCGCGGCCGCGCTGGTGCTGCATATGAGCGGCACTTGGCTGCTCCTGTCCTGGGCCGGCGAAGATAAGCTGCTGGGCTGGGATGCGTTCGTGTACTACTACATGACCACGGCCAGCACGATCGGCTACGGCGACCTGTCGCCGGGCAGCGCGGCCGGCCGCTACGTCGTCGCCCTGTTCGTGATGCCGGGCGCGGTCGCCCTGTTCGCCTCGGTGCTGGCCAAGACCAGCGCGAGCCTGCTGCATTTCTGGAAGCGCCATCAGGTGGGCAAGATGAGTTACGAGGACATGCAGGGCCATACCGTGCTGATCGGCTGGCACGGACGCGAGTCGGTGCGGCTGGTGCAGCTGTTGCTGGCCGACACCCACACCGACGACGAAGGCATCGTCCTGGTCGCCGAAGGGCTGGCCGAGAACCCGCTGCCGGACCAGATCCGCTTCGTCTCCGCAGCGTCCTATGCCGATTGTGGCGAATACGCCCGCGCCGCGATCGGCGGCGCCGCGCGCGTGATCGTCCATGCCGACAACGACGACCGCTCGCTGGCGGCGGTGTTCGCGGTGATGGCGCATCGCCCGGCTGCGCACGTGGTCGCCCACTTCGAGTCGGCCGCGGTGGCCGACCTGGTGCGCAGCCACTACCCGCACGTCGAATGCACGCGGCCCTTGCACGTCGACGTGATCGCGCGCGCGGTGCAGGACGCCGGCAGCTCGCTGGTCGCCGGAGAATGGCTGTCGAGCGGCGGCCCGACCCAATTCAGTTTGCCGGTGCCCACCGATGCGCAGCCGCTGCTCGCCGGCAAACTCGCCGGCGCGTTCCGCAGCCAGTCGGCGCTGTGGATCGGCTTCCGCGATGGCGGCAGCGCGGCGCCGGTACTGAATCCGGCCGATCATGTCGAGATCGCGCCGGGCAGCGTGTTGTATTACCTTGCCGACGCACGCATCGACAGCCGCCGCGTGCCGTGGGCATCGCTGGCGGTCACCTGAGAGAACGCAGATGGGTTGGTTGGACGGATTATTCGGCGGCAAGAAAACGCCCGCCTCGGCGCCGGCGCCGTTCGCGCACGAGCTGCCGCTGGGCCTGCGCATCAATGGCCGGGTCGCCTTCGACACGATGATGTTCCGCGCCCATCCGCAGGCGTGGAGCGTGCAACTGCCCGAAGGCCACCAGGGTATTCCCTGCTACGGCCATATCGACCTGGGCGGCGGCCACGACCTGCACCGTTTCTATCTCGACGAAGACGGCTACCTGCAGATCAGCACGGCCAGCGGCCAGATCGAAGGCATCAAGGCCTTCGTGTTCCTGGAAACGGTGAACCCGGCCAGCCAGGCCGAGTTCAAGCGTTTCATCAGCGAACACCGCCACCTCGGCGCGGCCCAGATCGATTATGCAGGCCGCACCTGGTATCGCGAGTTCGGCAACGAAGGCGCGGCCGAGAAAGTGCCGCCGGTGGTCTACGACGAAGTGCTGTATCGGCACGACCCGCCGCGCAAGGACGACGACCTCACCCATTACGCCATGCTGTACCGGCGCGACGTGGTCGAGCTGGACCGCGAGGAATTCCTCCTCGTCACCGCCGAAGACTACGGCCCCAACGAGTTCTGCGTGACCTACGCGATCGGCCTGGACCTGACCACCGCCGATCTCGACATCACCTGAGCCCGCCACCTCACCGCACGCCGCAAGGATCCCCATGGACGCCCCGATCACCGCTCACAGTTTCCTCAACTTCCTCGCCTACGCCGGCATCGGCATCGGCGTGCTGATCGCCGCGGCGGTGGCCGTGCTGCTGATCACCCCGCACCGCGAGCTGAGCCTGATCCGCGAAGGCAACACCGCAGCCGCGACCGCGTTCTCCGGCACCCTGATCGGCCTGGCCCTGCCGCTGCATTCGGCGATCTCCAACTCGGTCAGCCTGATCGACGCGGCGATCTGGGGCGCGGTGTCGGTGATCGTGCAGTTGTTCGCGTTCCTGCTCGCACGCCTCGTCGCGCCCAAGCTGTCGCAGCAGATCACCCTCAACCAGACCGCCGCCGGCATCTTCTCGGCCGGCGTGTCGATCAGCGTCGGCCTGATCAACGCCGCCGCCATGACGCCGTGAGCGCCGCCATGACGCCCTCTACGAGCAAGCGATCGCGCAACCTCAAGCTGGTGCTGATGGCCGTCGCGGTGCCGGCGCTGCTGACCGGCTGCGAGGACGAACCCAGCGGCAAGGTCCTGACCTCGCTGGAAGAGTGCAAGGCGCAGACCGAGATCGCGCCGGCGGAATGCGAGGCGGCCTATTACAAGGCCCTGGTCGAGCATGAGAAGCTGGCGCCGCGTTTCGAGAGCGAGCGCGAGTGCAACGAACAGTTCGGCGCCTGCCAGTCGGCGCCGGCCAATCCGACCGGCGGCAGCCACAGCTACATGCCGTCGATGTCGGGCTTTCTGATCGGCTACGCCCTGTCGCAGGCGATGCAGCCGCGCGGCTACTACGGCATCGGCGGGGTTTCGCCGCTGTACCGCGACTACCGCAGCGGCGGCTATCTGCGCCCCGGCGGCGAACGCGTCAGCAGCAACAGCGGCACCGTCTACGGCAAGTACGGCAACACCGCCCTGCCGGCGCGCGCGGTCACCGTCTCGCGTTCGGGTTTCGGCTCCAGCGCCGCGGCGCGCGGCGGTTTCGGCGGCAGCAGCAGTCGCGGCGGCGGTCGCGGCGGTTGAAGCCGGTCCCGAGCGCCCCCATCAGCGCCCCCATCGATACGCAACCCGGCGGACTGCAGCCAGCATGAAACGCATCGCGGTAACGCCGCGCCCCGACTGGCGCGATCAGGCCCAGTCGCTGGGCTTCCATTTCCACACCATCGACGGCGCGCCGTACTGGGACGAGTCGGCGTACTACGCCTTCAGCCTGAAGCAGATCGAGGACGATCTCGAACAGCCGACCCAGGAACTGCACGATATGGCCATGGCCCTGGTCGACGAGGTCGCCGGGTCCGAGCAACTGCTCGAGCGGCTGGCGATCCCGCCGGCGTACTGGGACTGGATCGCCGACTCCTGGCGCCGCCGCGAGCCGCATCTGTACGGGCGCATGGACCTGGCCTACGACGGCACCGGCCCGGCCAAGCTCTACGAACTCAACTACGACACTCCGACCTCGCTGTACGAGGCGGCGTATTTCCAGTGGCTGTGGCTGGAGCAGAGCGTCGAACGCGGGGTGTTGGCGCAGAGTGCGGATCAGTACAACCGCATCCAGGAACTGTTGATCGAGACTTTCGCGACCCTGGCGCGCGAGCAGCGCATCGCCACGCCGGTGCATTTCGCCGCGGTCGAAGGCTCGGCCGAGGACCAGGGCACGGTGCGTTATCTGCGCGACTGCGCCGAGCAGGCCGGCGTGGACACGCTGGAACTCAGCATCGAAGGCATCGGCATCAGTGCCGAGGGCTGGTTCACCGACGGCGACGACCGGGTCATCCGCACCTTGTTCAAGCTGTATCCGCTGGAATGGATGTTCGTCGAGGAGTACGGCTCCAAGCTCGCGGCCTCGCAGATGCAGCTGATCGAGCCGGCCTGGAAGGCGATCCTCAGCAATAAGGGCGTGTTGCCGTTGCTGTGGCAGCGTCATCGCGGCCACCCGAACCTGCTCGAAGCGCATTTCGACGAGACCCCGGCGATCGCCCTGCCGCCGGGCTGGGTGCGCAAGCCGCTGTTCTCGCGCGAAGGCGCCAACATCGAGCTGGTCACCGCCAGCGGCGAGCGGCTCAGCAGCGACGGCCCGTACCGCGACGCGCCGACGATCCGCCAGGCCCATCACGCCCTGCCGCGTTTCGACGGCAGCGACGGCGCCGCCAACTACCCGCTGATCGGCAGTTGGGTCGTCGCCGACCAGGCTGCCGGCATCGGCCTGCGCGAAGACGCCGGCCCGATCACCCAGGACAGCTCGCGCTTCGTGCCGCACGCGATCGTCGACTGAAGCGCTGCATGAGCCTCGATGCAACGCATCGAGACTCGTGCTGCAACGCATCGAGACTAGCGATGCAACGCATCGAGACTAGCGCTGCAACGCATCGAGACTCGTCCGGCGCATTCCAAACCCCGCATCGGTCGTACGCCGTGAGCCGCAGACGCCAGGCGGGGCCGTGCCGTTGCATTCGCGACATCGGCTCGCGCGCGCGGCCGATTGGACGATTTCCGAGCTGCTGCGCAGTTTTGCCGTGATTGCGGCCGTGAAAAGCCGCTTCGCGCTCCTGGATTGTGTCGATGATCGAAGCGCGGGCTGGGTGGCCCGCCGTCGCCCGCCCCGCGGGCCGGTGTTTCGATCATCACTTCGGGAGTAAGGAAACCATGCGTATCCATTCGAAGCGGTTGAAGCTGGAAGGACTCTTTCTCGCCATCACGGCGGCCCTCGTCGTAGCACCGGCAAGCCAGGCGGCGCAGCTCGGGGGCTCGGCGGCGGTAACCCAGGCGCGCGGCCTGATCGCCGATCACCTCGGTGCGGTGCACGGCGTCGCCGAGGACGCATTCGAGGCGCGCGACACCATCGTCGATCGCGACGGCACCACGCACGTGCGTTTCGACCGCACCTACCAGGGCCTGCGCGTAATCGGCGGCGACGTGGTGACGAAATCGCGGCGTGGCCAACTCGCCGCCACCCAATCGACCCTGCGCAGCCAGCAGCGCCCCGGCCTGCGCGCGCGCATCGGCCGCGATGCCGCGGCGGTCGAAGCCGGCGCCCGTTTCAACGGCAAGGTGAGCCAGGTGCACGGCAATCAACTGGTGGTGTACGCGCGCGGCGCCAAGCCGGTGCTCGCCTATGAGGTGACCTTGCAGGGCGAGGAAACCCGAACGCATTCGGGTTTCGTCACCTATTACGTCGATGCCCTCAGCGGCAAGGTGCTCGACGTCCAGGACCGCCTGCAGACCGCCGGCGCGGTCGGCACCGGCAAGACCTTCTACTACGGCAACCTCAGCATCGCCACCGACCAGAAGAGCGCGACCAAGTTCGACCTGATCGACACGACCCGCGGCAACGGCAGCGTCTACGACGCCAAGGGTGCGGCGATCTCGAACCTGTTCGACATCCTGTTCGCGACCTGGGGCGCGAGCCTGTTCACCGATACCGACAACGTCTGGGGCAACAACGCCCTCAGCGATCGTGCCACCGTCGCCACCGACATTCACTACGGCGTCGGCGCGACCTGGGATTATTTCAAGAACGTGCACGGCCGCAACGGCCTGTATAACGACGGCGCCGGCATCAAGAGTTACGCCCACACCAACTTCAAGCGCGCCGACGGCAGCACCACCGGCGTCAACGCCGCCTATTTCGCCCTGACCAAGGTGATGTTCTACGGCGACGGCGACGCCGCGCGCGGTTACGGCCCGATCGTCGGCATCGACGTCGCCGGCCATGAGATGTCGCACGGCGTCAACGCCGCGACCGCCAACCTGGCCTACTCGGGCGATGCAGGCGGCCTCAACGAGGCCAACTCGGACATCTTCGGCACCCTGGTCGAGTTCTACGCCAACAACCCGGCCGATCCCGGCGACTACCGCATCGGCGAGATCATGCGCACCGGCGGGCTCGCTTTCCGCGACATGTACAACCAGGGCGTCGACGGCAAATCCTTCAATTGCTACATCGCCGGCGGTTTCGATCCGAACCTGGGCGCCGGCGGCATCCACGATCCGCACTACACCTCCGGGGTCGGCAACCGCTTCTTCTACCTGGTTTCCGAAGGCGCGGTGGTGCCGGCCGGTTCGGGCCTGACCCCGGCCCAGCTGGTCTGCAACGGCGACACCGGCATCGTCGGCATCGGTCGCGATAAGGCCGGCAAGATCTGGTATCGCGCGCTGACCACCAAGTTCACCTCAAGCACCAGCTATCCGCAGGCGCGCGCGGCGACCCTGGCCGCCGCAGCCGAGCTGTACGGCGCCGGCTCGCAGGAGCAGAACGCGGTGGCGCGGGCCTGGAGCGCGGCCAACGTCAACTGAGGCGGCTCGACTGACGCGGGCTTGATTGAAGCGGGGCATGAGCGACCGAGTGCGAACGGCCCGCTGGGGCGGGCCGTTCGCGATGTGGGGCGAATCATGTGGGGTGAATAGCGGCTGCGCGCGTTTGAACACGGCGGCCCCGCGCCGCGCGCGCGGCGCGTCCGTGTGCGATCCTCATGCCCCGTCGGTTCGAGCCATCGAACATGCGGGCTGCAACTCCGTCCGAACCGAGCCTTTCATGAGCCATGGTCGTCCGTACCGTGCGTCGAGCCGCCGTCTTGCCGCGATGCCGCCTGTAGCCCCCGCACCGATCCGCATCGGAGGCGCGTGCGATGGCGTCCGATAAGTTTCCCGACACCGACGACGGCTTCCTGTTCGCGGCCTCCGCGTTCGAGTGCGAGGCCGAAGGCAAGCGGCTGACCGGCTATGGCTGCCGGTTCCGCGCCTCGATGTACCGCGACGAGCTCTACGAACGCCACGGCGTGCATTTTCCGGCCCAGTTCGGCCGCGCCGTGTCCAAGCGCCGCAGCGATTACCTGGCCGGGCGCATCTGCGCGCAGCGCGCACTGGCCGCGCTCGGCGTCATCGGCGCCGACATCGCCATCGGCCCGAACCGCGAACCGGTCTGGCCCGCCGGCGTGGTGGCCTCGATCTCGCATGCCGGCGATCGTGCCGTCTGCATCGCCTCGACCGACCCCGACGTGGTCGGGCTCGGCATCGATATCGAAGGCAGCCTGCAACCGGGCATGGCCGCCGATATCCGCCGCGAAGTGGTCGATGCGGCCGAAGAGGAGGCCGTGCAGACGCATTTCCCCGATTTCACCCTCGGCCTGGCCGTGGTGTTCTCGGCCAAGGAGAGTCTGTACAAGGCCTTGTACCCCCAGGTCGGCCGCTTCTTCGGTTTCGAGGCGATGCGGATCGTGCGGATCGACGCCGAGCGCATCATCTTCGCCGCGACCGAAGAGCTGTCGGCCACGGTCGCGTCCGGCGCCGAGTACGCCGCCCACTACCTGATCGCCGAGGGCGAGGTGCGCACCGTGGCCTGCGTGCGCCGGCCGGACTGATCCCGCCGCTGCGCCCGGACCCGCCGGCGGCGACTTGTAAGACAATGGCCGGATCATGCGTTGCCTGTTGATCGACAACTACGACTCGTTCACCTGGAACCTCGCCGACCAGATCGGCCGGGCTTTCGGCGAAGCGCCGATCGTGGTCCGCAACGACGAGGACGACTGGGACGGGCTGTGCGCCCGCCACCGTTTCGACTGCGTGGTGATCTCGCCCGGGCCGGGCAGCGTGACCCGCGAGGCCGATGTTCATGTCTCGCGCGAGGCCATCGCCCACAGCGGCTTGCCCTTGCTCGGCGTCTGCCTGGGATTCCAGGGCATCGCCCATGCCCACGGCGGCCGCATCGTCCACGCGCCGGTGCCGTTCCACGGCCGCGCTTCGGCCGTGCATCACGACGGCAGCGACCTGTTCGCCGGCGTGCCGACGCCGTTCGAGGCGATCCGCTACCACTCCCTGATCGTGGCCTCGCCGCTGCCGCCCGACCTGGTGGCGACCGCGCATGCCGATCCCGGGCTGATCATGGCCCTGCGCCACCGTCGCCTGCCGCAGTGGGGCGTGCAGTTCCACCCGGAATCGATCCTGACCGAACACGGCATCGATCTGATCGCGAACTTCCGCGATCTCGCGCACCGCCACCAGCGGCGGCCGTTCGTCAGCCTGGCGACGCCGTCGCCCGGGCCGCTGCCGGCCGAGTCGAGGCGGGCCGAATCGAAGCAGGCCGAATCGAGGCAGGCCGAATCGAGGCAGGCCGAGTCCTCCGACATCGGCCCGGCACGCAGCTTGCGCGTGATCGCTCGGCCGCTGCAGGGCGTGGGCGATCCGGAGGCGGTGTTCTCGGCCTTGTTCGCCGGCCGCGCCAACGCGTTCTGGCTCGACAGCCAGGTCGCGCCCGACGACAGCGCCGGCTGCTCGTTCATGGGCGCGGTCGACGATGCCGATCTGCTCGCTTACCGGATCGACGAGGACGACGCGGCGCTGAGCCGCGGCCAAGGCTTGCTCGCAGACATCGAGCGCGAGCTCGAAGAGGCCGTCATCGAGGACGGCATTGCGGAAGACGGCAAGCGATTGCCTTTCGACTTCCGCGGCGGCTTCGTCGGTTTCCTGGGCTATGAGATGAAGGCGCTGTTCGACGGCGACCGCGGCGAAGGCCATCCGACCCCGGACGCGCTGTGGATGCGCGTACGCCGCTTCCTCGCCTTCGACCATGCCACGGCGCGGGCCTGGGCGCTGGCGCTGGCGTTCGAGGACGAAACCGCTGCCGCCGAAGCCTGGATCGATAGCGTCGCCGCCGCGGCCGCGCAGGCGCGTGGCGACGATGCCCCGGTTGCGTCGCAAGGCTTGCAAGGACTCGAGGTCGACATGGACCTCGGCCGTGACGATTACCTCGCCGCGATCGGCGAATGCCAGCGCGCCATCGTCGACGGCGAAACCTACCAGGTCTGCCTGACCAATCATTTCCGTTTCCGCGCCGAGCTCGACCCGTACGCGCTGTACCGGCAGATGCGTCGCGGCAACGCCGCGCCGTTCGGCGCTTTCCTGCGCGGCCGCGGCATCGCCGTGCTGAGCACCTCGCCGGAACGTTTCCTGCGCGTCGATCGCAGCGGCCGCGTCCAGACCAAGCCGATCAAGGGCACCGCGCGCCGCTCCGGCGACCCGCAACTCGATGCGCGCTATGCCCGCGAGCTGGCCGAATCGGTCAAGGACGGCGCCGAGAACCTGATGATCGTCGACCTGATGCGCAACGATCTCAACCGGGTTTCGGTCGCCGGCACCGTCGAAGTACCGGAACTGCGCGTGGTCGAGAGCTATCGCACCGTGCACCAGCTGGTCAGTACGGTGGAATCGCAGTTGCGCCCGGACTGCAGCCTGATCGACCTGGTGCGTGCGACCTTCCCGGGCGGCTCGATCAGCGGCGCGCCGAAGAAGCGCACCATGGAAATCATCGACCGCCTGGAACGCAGCCCGCGCGGCGTCTATTGCGGCTCGATCGGTTATCTGGGCTACAACCGCGTGGCCGACCTCAACATCGGCATTCGCACTCTGTCTTACGACGGCGAAACGGTCGCGTTCGGCGCCGGCGGCGCGATTACCTACCTGTCCGATCCTGAGGCCGAATTCCAGGAAGTCCTGCTCAAGGCCGAGGCGGTGCTGCGGCCGGTCTGGCGTTTCCTCGGCGACGTCAGCGACGGGTTCGCCTACGAACTCGAAGCCGACCGCTTGCGTCTGCGCGTCGCTAAGGATTGAGGCATCGTTTAACGGTCGACGATGCGCTGCTTATCTGTAGGAGCAGCGCCACACAGGGATGTCCTGCGGTCGTAAGCCGCGACCGCGAACCCACAACGGACGACGCAGACGCGAACGACTCCACGGTCGCGGCCGACCGACGCCTTCGCCCTACAAGCGGATATGGCCCGCCGCGGGCAGGCGGCGCGTCTCTTGCAGCCGATAGGCCAGCTGCCGGTACAGCGCGGTGCCGAAGATCGCATGGATGCTCGAGGCGATGATCGATAACGCGTAGATCAAGCCAGCGTCCGGAATGTGCACGGGCAGGCGCATGAACGGCACCATCAGCACGAACAACACCGCGACCGCCCAGGCCGCGATCAGGCCGGCCGTCACGTTGCGCAAGCCGCGCCGAAGCGGCGCCAGGCGGACCGAACGCGTACGTCCCCAGCGCGCGATCAGGTGACGCCGGGCCGACACTGCCAGCCGCGTTCCGGACAGCGCGACCCACACGTGCAGCAGCGCCGATACGGCCGCGACCCAACGCGACAGATGGATAAGCGGCTCGATCCCGGTCTGAATGCCGATCATTGCCAGGGCCACGGCGAGGATGAAGATCATCAGTGCCGACAGCGACGCGCTCTCGATCGAGCGCACCTCGGCGAACCAATCCGTGGAGTTCGGCGAGGGCAGAGTTATGGGCATGGGCGTTCCTTCGTCCTGTGCATCGGTGAATCCTCAGCGAACCCGCAAAGGCCGGCTGCAGTCCGCGTAGTAAAGCCGGCATTCGCCGTCCTTCTTCTTCTCGCAATCCTTCAGGCCGATCTCGGCCGCAAGCTCCGCTGTCTTTGCGTTGACCGCGACATAGCGGGTATCGCTGGCGACGATGACCACACATTGATTGACGTAAGCGACCGTCAGAGTGCAGTCGACGCCGCCCCGGCTTCGACAGTTCTCGATAGCCGCCTTGGTCGCCTCTCGCTTGCTCGGCTGATTGATCACAGCACCAACCACTGCTTGGGCATCATCCCCGGCCACCGCACCCCAACGACTCTTCCATTTCGGGGTTGGCAATCCGTAGCCGTTCGGGCCCGACGGTACTGGGCCGCATGACGCGGTGGACGTTCCTGAGTAAGGAATCATGCCAGACAGCCGCCTTCGGCCTGGGCGATGCCCGAAACAGCGAGGAACAGGAGTGAAAATAGAAATCGAGTCGTCATGATCGGTTTCTAGATGAACGCTCACGCCGATGAGGCTGGTGAGGCACGCCTATTAACTTCGGCACCATGCTCAGCGAACCCGTACGGGCCGGCTGCAGCCCGCGTAGTAGAGTCGGCACTCGCCGTCCTTCTTCTTCTCGCAGTTTTCCATGCCGATTTCGGCCGCAACCTCAGCGTTCTCCGCATTGGTCGCGGCGTAGCGGGTGTCGCTGGCGACGATGACCACACACTGGTTGACGTAGGCGACCGTTAGGGTGCATTCGACGCCGCCTCGACTTCGGCAGTTCTCGATGGCCGCCTGCTTTGCCTCTCGTTTGCTCGGGAGATCGGTCACCGCACCGACCACGCCCCTGGCGTCGTCACCTGCTACCGCACCCCAGCGATTCTTCCATTTGGCCGTTGGTAGCCAGGAGCCGCTCGGACCCGAGGGTATCGGGCCGCATGAAGAAGTCGACGTGCCCGAATAAGGAATCATGCCGGCAGGGCAACCGCCTTCCGCGATAGCCTGGCGATGCATGCCAAGCAGGGCGATAGCCAGAACGATCAGGGGTATCTTCATGGTCAGCCTCGTCTGATTTGATCCGGCGTGCCGACCGAACCGTCGTGGGGTGTGGTTGTAGCGCCAGAAATTCGAGCGCCGACGCTGTTGAAGGCGCCGGTGACGGCGCCTGCCCGTTCACTGTTAGTTCTTTCGTGGGAATTGGGTGCGCCAACCCCAGTCCCAGCCCCGCCAGCTCGCCCCGCCGCCCCACTCCCGAATGCCGAGAACTGCATGAAGCCGCCCAGCGTGCCCTGGAAGAAATTGGCCGCGAACGGCGGCACGGTGATGATGACGACGGTCATGATCAGGCCGAGCCCTCCCTGCTGCATGGCCTGGTTGCTGATGCCCTCGGCATCGACGCCCCAGATCGCGCCGATCTTCGCCACCCACAGCGCCGCCGACACGCGCGCCATCAACTCCAGCAGCATCCCGGTCACTACGCTCAGCATCGCCATCGAGAACAGGGTGCCGATGCCGTACATCAGCCAGCGGCGGAACAGGTCCTTCGTCTGGTCAAAGATCAGGCACAGGACGAACAACGGTCCCAGGCCGATGAACAAGGCGATGGCGAACTTGAACATCAGCAGCATGGCGCCGGCCGACATCGCTGGGCTGGCCGCCCCGACCCCGGCGAACAACACCGCGCGCGCCTTGCGGTCCTGCAGTTCGGGATCGCCAGGGACGACCTGGACCGCGTCGATCGCGCTCATGGCGAGCTGGGTACAGGCGAGGTTCTCGTCGATGCTCTGCGCCGTGGTCTTGCCGCTGCGGCCCGAGAACAGGCCGTGGATTTCGCGGTCGAGGTCGTAGGTCAGATAACGGTGCAGGTCGCTGCCGCCGAACGACATCGTCGTCGCCACGCTGACGATCACGGCGATGCGCGCGGCGTTGGTCACCAGCGCCATCATCGGTTCGCGCAATTGCCCGGTGACGATGCGATAGCCCATCAGCAGGATCCATAGCGTGACCAGGGCCAGTGCGATGCTGCTGGCCCAGGTCATGGTCCTGCCCATCAGCTGCATGCCGAACTCGTCGATGCGGTCGGTCAGGTAGTCGTTGACCAACTGGAACAGGACGAAATCGCCGATGCCCGATTGGCTGTAGGGGTCGATCCAATCGATCAGTTCGTTCAATCCGTTGAACCCGTGCATCGCCTTCCCCTGGGATCGTGGCGGCCGGATCGCGTCGTCGCGACCCGGCTTGGTAGGTCTACTTCGAGAGCGCGGCCTTGAGCGCCGCAGCCTGCACCACCTGGCCCAGCAGCGAGCCGCGATTGCCCTGCAGCGCGCGCTTGGCCAGACGCGACTGGTCCCACTTCAGCGATTCGATGTAGTCGTTATAGGCCTTCATGCGCGCCTGCCAGTAATCCAGGTCCATCGAGGTGCGCACCATGAAGCGCTGCGCCTCGTTGTCGTTGGCGGCCAAAGCGCCCTGGTTGGAACTCGCGCCGTCGCGCTGCGCTTCGATCTGCTGGAACTGCTGGTTGCGCTGGATCAAGGTCTTCAGCATCCGCACCGATTCGTTGTATTTGGCGTTCTCGGCCAGGACCATGCGCTGGCAGATCGCCTTCTGTTCTTCGACGATGTTGCCGTCCATCTTCGGCGCGATCTGCCGCAGCAGGCCGGTCATGCGCTCGCGCACGCCGCCGCCCTCGCCGCCCGCGGGGCACATGTCCTGCAGGCCGTAGTCGTCGGGACGCAGCGGAAACGTGTCGGCCATCTGCGGAGAGTCGAAGTTCAGGCGCTGCAGCTTGATCAGCTGTTGCTGATAGTGGCTGTAGGTGTCGTTCCAGCGCTTGGCCTCCTTGCCGAACTCGACCGCGTCTTCGGCGATCTGCTGCATGTGCGCGGTGAGGTTGACCGGGTCGTTGACGACCAACTGGGCGCTGGCTTCGGTGGCCATCGAGCCGCCGATGAGCAGCAGTGCCATGGACCAGAACCGTGTCTTGGCGATGCTTCCTGTGCTTGCGGGCTTCATTGCGATTCCTTTCCTGCTCGATCGACTGCAAAACCTTGCCGGTGCCGCCGTGCGAAACCTTCGTGCATCGAGTGCGCGCGGCTCGCCTCGGTTCGCGTCCGCGATGCTCGATTCGGCCGCGCGGAACACTTCTATCAACGGCACCGTCCCTTGCGCAGCCACTATCGCATACGGACTGTGATGCGGCATGAGTCAACGAAAAATCGTTGTGGACGCTAGTCCACATTTGTAGACGAACGAAGACGATTTGTAGCCACGGATTCGGTTTCTAAGCCTGTTGCGAAACCCATGGTTGCGATCGCCGCGTTGCCATCGATCCGTAGCGTTGTAATGTGTGGGATAGAACATTTTGCTTCTTGCATTGTCGTCATCCACACTTCGAGGGCTTCGGATTGAAGGACCTGTGCTGCCTATCGATGCGCCATGCGCATCGGTCGTTCCGCAAGATCAACACTGGAGTATCGGCACCCCCGATCTATGGATTTATTAGAGGATCGGAATGATTCGGATCTATGTCGTCGACGACCATCCGGTGCTCAGGACAGGCTTGCACTCGATCATCGAACGGGAAACGGACATCCTCGTCGTCGGCGAGTCGGGTAACGGCGCGCAGGCGCTGGCGGCGATTCCAACGCTCGCCGTCGATGTCGTGCTGTGCGATTTCGATCTGCCCGATACCGACGGCCTGCGCCTGACCCGCAAGCTCTTGCACGAGAACGCCGAGCGCAAGGTGCTGATCGTTTCCGGGCTCGACGACAGTTCGATCCCGCGGCTGCTGTTCGATGCCGGCGCGCGCGGCTATCTGACCAAGGCGAGCAGCGCGCACAAGCTGGTGTACGCGATCCGCCAGGTCGCGGCCGGACACGAGTTCGTCGACGATGCCCTGCCGCGCAATGTCCTGCTGGGCCTGTCGCCGTTCCGCCGCTTGAGTGCGCGCGAGAAGGAGGTCGCCGCGCTGACCGTGCAGGAGTACACGACCCGGCAGATCGCCGAAGTGCTGCGGGTCGACGAAACCACCGTGCGCACCATCCGTTCGCGCGTTTACAAGAAGCTCGGCCTGCGCGGAGCGATTTCCTTGAGCAAGCTCGCGGCCAGGCACGGCTTCACCGACCAGGGCGGTTGAACGGTCGCATCCGCCGAAGGCCGCGGCGAACGGTCGAGCCGGGCCCGACTCGCAGCCGTGTCAAGAACGAGTGATGACCGTCGTGAGCTGGCGCATCGGGGTGAACGCACTCATTAGTTTGACGTGCGTCGATGTTTGCGAAGCCGCCGGCGTCGTTAGTGGTTGCCCTGCACCGGCAGGCGTATAAGCGTAATCAGAGACGCCGGTTGCGGGTTTCGATCGATTCGTTCGGTCCGGGCGCCCGAGTCGCGGGGGATCTCATGACGCCGCTTCCTTATCGCAGCGCAATGACGATATCTCGCCGCCGATGCGGGGTCGGCTAGTCCGGGACCGTTGGAGCGTCGCTGCGGCAACCGCGATGGACGCTTGCGACGTGCATCACGGCGATCTCGCCGCACAAGCCTCAGCTGCGATCGTGCGGATCGCGGACACTAGTGGCGTCGTCGCGGCGCCGACCGCAGGGAGCGAGCGCATTGGGTACTAACGAGCACGCACCTTTCAGGCCCACGAACGAGCGGGACCGCGCCCGATCGGAACCGCATGTCGCCGACCAGCGCATCGCGCCAGACGGTTTTTCCACCAATAGAAGCTCGGCTGCGGAACCGAAGCGGGACCCGCGCCCGATGGCGCCCGCGATCATCGATATTTCCGGCCGGATCGAACCGGTCGCGGAGATCGCGCGCAGCAAGATCGACTGGGCCGGCTTGGCCAGTCTGTTGCTCGGTGCGAAGCCGGCCGAGTGGCCCGCCGAAGCCTTCGAGCCGCAACGGGCCGTGGCCGGGCCGTCGCCGCCGAACGACGGCAAGTGGTTGCACGAACTGGAATGGCACGGCCAGCGCACGCTCGCGGTGATCGCCGATGGCCGCGCGCGCCTGTGGTCGGGCGATGGCGCGGAATGGACCGCGCGCGTTCCGGGTATCGTCGAGGCGCTGGAGCGGCTGGGGCTGCAATCGGCGGCCTTCGACGGCGAGCTGATCGTCGGCGCCGGCGCCGAAGCCGATTACGCCGCGCTGCAGGCGGTGTTGTCGGGAGACCGCTGCGACCCCTTGACCTATATGTTGTTCGATCTGTTGCATATCGACGGCATCGCCATCGAGCGTGCGCCCCTGGTCGATCGCAAGGCCGTGCTCGAGCATCTGCTGCGACAGGCGCCGCGGGAACTGGCCTATAGCAGCCATATCCTCGGCAACGGCGACATCGCCCGCGCGGTGACCGTCAACCAATGCTTCGACGGGCTGATTTCCAAACGCGCTTTCGCATCCTACATGCGCGGATGCAGCCCGGACTGGCGCAAGACGCGCTTGCTTCAGTCCAGCCAGTTCGCCGTGGTCGGCTACACCCCGCCCGGCCTGCGCCATGCGGACCGGGGCTTCGGATCGTTGTTGCTCGCGCAACCCAAAGGCAAGGCGGCCTGGCATTACGCCGGCCAGGCGCGCGGCGATTTCGACAGCGTGCTGATCGCGGAGCTCGGGTCGCGGCTGAAAGGCGGGACGATCAAACCGACGGTCACGGTGAATCCCGACGTCCGGGAAATACCCGGCGCGCTGTGGTTCAAGCCGCGCTTCGTGGTCGAGATCGACAGCCATGGCTTCGATGCCTCGGGCCTGCTGCGGCATGGCCTGTTGCGCCTGGTCTGCCCGAACCGATCGGTGGCGAGCCTCAGGTCGGGCAAATAGGCCGCGTCGTCGCAGGATAGGCCGGGCGATCGCGGCGATGCTCGCCGTCGATGACGTTCGCCACCGACGGCGGCAGCGGGGACTGCCTCGCATCCATCCCCGGAACTTCGTCAGCCGGCTTCGAGCAGCTTCTGCGCCTGGCGTTTGCCGATGCCGCGCAAGGCCGCGATCTGTTGGAGCAAGGCCTGGCGCGGACGCGCCTTTTCTTGTTCCCAGTTGTAGACCGATTGGCCGCTGGCGCCGATCAGTTTGCCGAACTCTTCTGCCGACACGCCCAACTTCTTGCGCAAGGTGCGCAGGCCGGCCGCGGAGAAGCGGTGGCGGCCTTCGCTTTCGGCTTGCGGCTTGGCCGCGACGGCTTTGTTGCCGGGTTTGTTGAGCGCCTTGTTGAGCGCGGCGACCTCTCGCTTGAGACTGTCGCGTTCGCGCTTGAGCGAGGCGATGTCCTGGCGCTGGGCGGCGACCTGCTTCTTCAGCGGGTCGACGAGGCGGCGGCATTCCTTGCGCGAGATACGTGCGATTTCGTCTTTGAGGATCGTAGCGAGGTTTGGCATATCGGTTCCGGGGGTGGCTGGGGCAAGAGTACCGAACGGGGGCGGTTACGCCAAATACCGGAAAATCCTTGCGTCTTGGCGTCGCCGGGCGGTCGATTCGTGATTTTTGCGCGAAGTGACGCATGGGCCGGGCCGCATTCGGGTATGCGGCGATAGCATTGGCGCCCGCGCATATCGCGACCGGGATGCGTTCGGTGTCGGGATCGCCGTTGGACTTGCGATGCCCAGCGCGAGTCGCGCGCGCTGCGCCATTCACTCATTGTCGAGAGCCCGATGACCGTCTATACCGCGATCCACGAAACCCCCTCCGTCGAGGTGTATCGCATGCTCCGCGTCGATTCCGGCCTGAGCGCGAAGAGCGAGACCGCTGCCGCGCGCGGCCTGGCCAATACCCTGTTCGCAGTGCAAATTCTCGGCGACGGCGCGCCGATCGGCATGGGCCGGGTAATCGGCGACGACGGTTGTTTCTATCAGGTCGTCGATATCGCGGTGTTGCCGGGCCATCGGGGCCGGGGCCTGGGCAAGCGGATCATGCAGGACATCTCCGCCTATTTGCGCGACCATGCGCCCGAAACCGCCTATGTCAGTTTGATCGCCGACGGCGAAGCGCGCCATCTGTACGCGCAATACGGTTTCGAGCTCACCGCGCCGGCGTCGGTCGGCATGGCCTTCGAACGCTGACGTCGTCTGGCTCGCCATCGCACGATGCGCGATCGCCCGACACGTATCGGCGCGATGCCCAACTATCGTCCAGGAGTTCGTCTTGCAAGGTCCCAGTCCCGAACAGACTCATCCGATGGATGGGTTTCCGCAGGTGTGTTTCATCAAGAACACCATCAAGAATCCGAACATCGTCGTCGGCGACTACACCTACTACGATGATCCGGAAGGCTCGGAAAACTTCGAGCGCAACGTGCTGTACCACTTTCCGTTCATCGGCGACAAGCTGATCATCGGCAAGTTCTGCGCCCTCGCGCGCGGCGTCAAGTTCATCATGAACGGCGCCAACCACAAGCTTTCGGGCTTATCGACCTATCCCTTCCAGATCTTCGGACACGGTTGGGAAAGCGTGATGCCCCAGCCCGGCGAACTGCCGTACAAGGGCGATACCGTGGTCGGCCACGATGTCTGGATCGGTTTCGAAGCCTTGATCATGCCCGGCGTCAGGATCGGCAACGGCGCGGTCGTGTCGTCGCGCTCGGTGGTGGTCGCCGACGTGCCGGCCTACACCATCGTCGGCGGAAATCCGGCCAAGACGATCCGGCAGCGCTTCGCGCCCGACGAGATCGCCGCCCTGGAGGCGCTGGCCTGGTGGGACTGGCCGGTCGAGAAGATCACCCGGCATCTTCAGTGCCTCGTCGCCGGCGATATCGAGGCCTTGCGCCGTTGCGCCAGCGAGATTTGAACGCAGTCCGCTAAAGAGGCGAGCCCGGCAACGGCAGGCACTCCATGACCTCGACCGAGTCGCCGGGGAATATCGTGAAGTGCGGATGCCGTTCGAACAGGCGCGCCGCCGCTTCGTGCGACTCGGCTTCGATGACGGTGTAGGCGGTCAGCCGGTTGCTGCTGTCGGAAACGCCGTGGGCGTCGATGCGCTTGGTCTTGCCGAGCGGCGTGCCCGGGTCGACGATGCTGGCCCGATGCGCGCCGACCCACGCGCCCCAGGCGTTCATGCCGGCCTGTTCGAGTTGCTTGCGCCGGGCTTCGTCCGGCGCCTTGCTCCATTCGGAGCGCTCGAAGGCTTCCGCCGAGCCCAGGTAAACGGCCAGGAACTTCTTCATCGCGTACTCCGCTGAGGCTGCAAGACCGGTCAGCTTCGCGCCGACGACATCGTGCCGCCAGTACCACCGCTCGCTCAGGCCTGGGAGCCAATCGACAGCGCCCAGGCCACCGCCGCGCCGACGCACCAGGCGAGCACCCACAAGGCGGACAGGCGCAGTCGCCACATCAGCACCCAGCCGACCGCGACGATTGCGGCGTCGGCCGGTGCGCTCACGCCCTCGCGCCAGACCGGGTCGTAAAGCGCGGCGGCGAGCAGGCCGACCACCGCGGCATTGATGCCGGCGACGGTCCGTGCCGCCCAGGGGCGGCTCATCAGCGCGGTCCAGGCCGGCAGGGCGGCGACCAGCAGCAGGAACCCGGGCAGGAAAATGCACATCAGTGCGACGCCGGCGCTCAACCACGGCGGCAGGCCGAGGTCGAGGCTGGCGCCCAGGTAGGCTGCCAGGGTGAACATCGGCCCGGGCATCGCCTGCGCAGCACCATACCCGGCCAGGAACGTATCCGCGCCGATCCAACCGTTGACCACGAGCTCGTCCTTGAGCAGCGGCAGCACGACGTGGCCGCCGCCGAACACGAAGCAGCCGGCGCGATAGAAGGCGCCGGCCAATCCGCGCAGCGACGGTGCGCTGCCCGAGGGAATCAGCGAGCATGCCAGCGCCACCAGGAACAGCACGAAGCAGGCCCCGGCGAGGCGTCGTCCGTAGCGCAGTGGCGGTGTCGCGGCCGCGTCGAAGGCCGCGGGGCGGCATAGCCAGGCACCGAGCATGCCGCCGCCGAGAATGGCCGCGAACTGCCACCATGCGCCATCGGCGAGCAGCACCAAGGCACACGCGCCAGCGGCGATCGCCACGCGCTGCAGATCGGGCGTCAGCGACCGCGCCATGCCGACGAGCCCGTGCGATACCACCACCACCGCGACCAACTTCAGGCCGTGGACCACGGCGCTGCCCACCGGGCCGTGCAGGAACTGCGGCGCATACAGGGCGAAGCCGAACATCAGCAGCGCCGAGGGCAGGGTGAAGGCCAGGAATGCCGCCAGGGCGCCGCGCCAGCCGGCGCGAATCAAGCCGATGGAAAATCCCAGCTGGCTGCTGGCCGGGCCCGGCAGGAACTGGCAGATCGACAACAAGCGGGCGAAGGACGCATCGTCGAGCCAGCCGCGACGGCGTACGAACTCTTCGCGGAAATAGCCCAGATGGGCGATGGGGCCGCCGAACGAGGTCAGCCCGAGGCGCAGGAACACCCGAAACACTTCCCCCGCATTGCCGGGGCGGTTGGCGCGGGCATGGACATCTGCTGCGGACAAGCGGCTTCCTCGGTTCAGCGGCGCAGTGTCTGCCTATTCTAGGCGCGCGATAGAGGCGCCGGGCGCCTGCGCCGCGGGCACGACTGATCGCCGGAGCCGGTTCACGCGCGCTCATGAACCGGTTCCGGCGCCCGATCGCAGAGCCGCGTCGGGCTCATCGGCATCGGTCTGCACCGCCGCACGCCGATCAGCGGCGGTAATGAATCACCCCGTTGAGGCTCTGCGGCGCATCCGCGCTGCAGCGCTGTTCGAAAATCGCATACAGCCCGGTCACCTTGCCGGCCGCGTCGAAGCCGATCGATTTGATCTGCAGCGAACCGGACACGCTGGGGCAGTAGCCGCCGTTGGAACTGCCGTTGGGCTCGCCGTCGACGCCGACGCTGGCGTGGCTCGCATCTGCGAATTCGGACAAGGCAAAGGTGCCGACGCGCAAGGTTTGCCCCCAAGGCGGCTTGATGCCGACCGACCAGGTGTCGCGTCGGCCGGCGACTTCGAAATGCACGCCGGTCGTGCTGCCGCTCAATGCGAAGAAGCTGGTGTCGCCGTAGAAGCCCTTGTTGGAATAGGTGTCCGGAGCGACCAGGCCGTTCAATACGAACGACAACGGCTCGACGCCATGACGCACGGTGCCGACCACGGCGGGGCTGTCGGGCCCGTTGAAGTGCTGGCTGTAGGCGATTTCCGCGCCGGTGATGGTGCCGGCGGCATCGCGTTGGATCTGCCGCAGGGCGTACCAGCCCCAACTTTCGTCGCCGTCGTGGCCGGGATCGTCGCCGCAGTCGTAGCCCGTCCATCCGGACACGACCAGTCCCGGTGTGCGGCCGAACAAAAAGCCGGGACATTGCGCTTCGTAGTAACGCCCGGGAATCAGGGTCTGCCCCGCGGGCGGCACGATCAACACGCTCGTCGAGGGCGGGCGGCCATCGCGGCCCTGCACGCTGATCGTCAGATATTCGCCGGCCTGACGCAGCGAAAAATCGGCGGTCGCGGCGGTGTAGGTATGCCGCTGCCCGGTGTTCGGGTCGACATAGGTCAACAACGAATCGGCCGCGGCCGGGCCCGCGCCCATCATCGACGCGGCAAAGCCTGCGCACAGCAACCGCTTGGAAGAAACGGTGAGTCTGGACATGAGCCTGTCTCCGCAATCCTGCGCATCCCCTGCAACCGCCTCTCTAATCCCGGCAAGGTTATGCCACGGTCATCGCCCGTAAACCTGCCGCGTTTTCAGCGGCATTGCGTCGCAATCGCGCGGTGCGGCCGCAGCCCAGCGGCGTTCTGTGATTGGCGGCTGCGATGCGTCCTCGCGCCGGTCGCACCATGAGCGGTTCGGCTGCCCGAAATGCCGGATCGACGGCGAGCCGGGCATCGGCTGAGCGCCGATCGACTCTGGCGCGCAAACTCGGACGCGATAGAGCGATCTTTTGTCCGTGACGTAAAGCACGAACGCGAGATCGCGCACAAACACGCACATGCGAAAACATCGCGAACACATGTCAATGCGATGACAGTGCATATCCGTACTCGCCCTAGCTAGGCGAGACGACGATCGATTGATCTAATTCCGCGATCTCTCTTCGCAGGCGTTCGAGTCCATGGGCATTCCGAGCATCGATGGCGTTCCCTATCACCTGCAGTACCCGCAGGCTCCCGCGCAGGCCGTGGTACCGCCGCCGCAGCCGCAGGAGGAGTACCACCAGGTCGAGGCCGGCGACACCCTGGAGTCGATCGCCCAGCAATACAGCACGCCGGAAGCGCCGGTCACCGCGCAGCAAATCGCCGAGCGCAACCAGATCGACAACGGTCCGATCGATCCCGGCAAGGACCTGATCGTGCCGACGATCAAGCAGCACGCCGCACCCAAGGCCGATCCGAACCCGTCGCCCGAGCAGGCCAAGAGCGACGAGGCGATGAAGAAATACCTCAACGCCGAGGACAACCTCGCCGCCTTCGACAGCGGCTATACCCGCCAGCACAACGATCCGGACTACCAGCCGATCCGTTCCGGCTACGCCGGCCTCAGCGCGACCGCGCGCGAGGAACTGCAAAAGAGCATCGCCGCCGAGATCAAGGCCGATTTCGACGCGAGCGCCAACGGCGGCGCGTTCGACGCCAAGGCGATCCAGCAGTACGGCGCCGAAGTCGTCAAACGCTACGACAACGACCCGGCCGGCAAGGCCGCGGCCGAAGCGGCGGTCAAGGAAGTCGGCATCCAGCACGAGGTCGACGCCACGCTCAAGGCGGCAGGATCCGCACCGGATGCGAAGGGCGCGGTCGAGACGCTCAGCCGCGAGTTGCCGAAGCTGTCGCCCGAGGCGCAGACCCGCCTGCTGTCCAGCGACGGCTTCGACACGGTGGTCGAGCAGAAGATCGGGCCGGCGTTCACCGACTCGCTGAAGGGCGAGCCGTGGAAGGACTCGCGCAGCGGCCCGGCCTCCAAGCCGATGGAAAGCGTGCAGAAACTCGAGAAGCTGATCGAAGGCGCCGAGCCGCGCATCGCCGGCGCGCTGGCCGATCACGGCGTCGATGCCCTGAAGGACTTCCTCGGCCGCGCCGAGAAGGACGGCTACAGCATCCGCCTCGGCATCGACGGCACCCGCTCGCTGGTCCACATCGCCGGCCAGATCGGCGGCACTTCCGAAGGCGATATCGCGATCCAGGGCATGACCGATCTGCCCCTGGACGGCTCGCAGATTCATCTGGGCGTGTCCGAAGGTGCGCGTCCGAATCTGTCGATCGCGATGGCGCAGGCCCACGGCGGCCCGCAGTCGGTCGACGCGGCGATCATGGGCGTGCAGATGTACGCCGGCAGCGTCAACGGCAATGTCGACAAGCTCGCCAAGCACACCGACGAACTGAGCTGGCTGATCAACAACCACGGCGGTTCGATGACGCCGGACCAGCTCAACCAGGCGATCAAGGACTACACCAGCGGCGCCGGCTCGAGCTGGGCGAAGACCGCCGAAGAATTGCAGAACAAGGTCGCCGACCAGGGCAAGACCCTGCTCGATCAGATCGATAGCCTGAGCAACGCGCCGGCCGACCAGCAGGACAAGACCAAGAAAGCCATCGAGGGCATTCTCGGCGACACCAAGTCCGCCTACGCGATCAGCCTGGCCCTGAAGCAGCATCCGGACTACATCGATTCCCTCGCCGGCAAACGCCTGATGCAGAACCTGGCCTACACCGGCAAGTTCGGCGAGCAGGGCATCAAGCTCGGCAAGGAAATCGCCAATGCCTATATCCGCAACGACGTGCTCTCGGCCGCGCACAACTACGATCCGCGCAACCCGGCAAGCATCCAGCAGGCCGAGCAGTCGATCGATAAGCTCAAGAACCCCGCGCTGATCAAGTTGCTCGGCCTGGACGTCGAAGGCGGCAAGTACCAGAGCTACGTCAAGCTGGTCGACGAGTTGAAGAAGAGTCTGCCGGCGGCCGGCGACGGCACCGAGCAGATCATCGCCAAGCTCAAGACCCACGCCGAGGCGATGAACAACGTCGACCGCCGCTTCACCGCCGAATCGAGCCGGCCGGTGTTCGAGAAGAACCAGCCGGCCGGCCAGCTGCTGCGCATGGTCGGCCTGGGCTTCGCGACCATGGGCTTCATGAACTCGGCGAGCAAGGCCAACGACGGCCAGTTCAGCCTGACCAACAAGAACGACCTCAAGGCGATCGTCGACGCCGCCAACCTGGGCCAGAAGGGCACCGAACTCGCGGTCGGCCTGGGCATGGTCACCGAGGACTCGACCCTGGGCCGTTTCGGCGCCGGCAACAAACTCAACGGCGTGAGCATCGATCCGGGCCGCTGGACCCGCGCCGACCGCGTGTTCGGCTATCTGTCGGCCGGCTTCGATTACTGGAATGCGGTCGAGGCGCACCAGAAGGGCGACGACGTTCGTGCCGGCATGTACCTGACCGCCGGCGTCGGCGGCACCATGGCGGCGCTGTCGGGCACCACCTTCGCTTCCGCGCTCGGCGCCGGCAGCTGGCTCGGCCCGGTCGGCATCGGCCTGGTCGTGGTCGCCACCGCCGGCCTGACCATGAAGGACCGCATCGAGCACTCCAATGCGCACATGAACGAGGCCTCGGCGAAGTTCCTCGAGCATGCGAAGTTCAGTCCGCAGGTCTCGCAGGCCCTGGTCGACCAGAGCGGCGAAGGCTGGAGCCCGGTGACGCTGTTGGCGCGTTATGCCGAAGCCAAGGGCTACAAGCTCGACGAGCCCGGTCCGCGCGACCAGTTCGTCGCCTGGGTCAATGCCATGCCGACCGACAAACTGGAGCGCTTGCGCACCGAGTTGCACCAGGCCTTGGACAAGTTCGACGGCGACGTGTCCAAGCTCGGCAGCGACACCACCGTGGTTCGGCCCGAAGCCTATATCGCCACCCGCGGCGGAGCGGCGAAGGTCGACGGCATCGTCGGCACGGTCGGTCACATCGATGCGGTGGTGCGCGACTTCGGCATTCCGCAGCTGCCGACGCCCTGAGCACCGCCGGTCCGTCGCGATGCGCCCGTGAGCGCATCGCGGCCTCGGCCATGATGCAGCCTTGCGCGACCGGCGAGCGACTCGCCGGCACGTCTTGCCTATCCTTCTGAACCGGATCACGAAAGCCGAAGCACCGACATGGCCACGCGCGAAGAACTGCTGCGGCACCTGTGGCAGGAAGTGATCGACCCGAATCTGGACGAGGCGGTGCCCCAGCGCATCGCCGCCCACTGCGAGCAGCGGCCCGACGCGCCCTTCGCCGACAGCGGCGCGGCGATCGGGCGTCTGCTCGCATTGGGCGCCGACCCGCGCGACCTGTGCCTGTTGATGCGTGACGCCGCCTACGAGGCGGTATTCGGCACGCTGTACGCGCTCGGCGACCCCGGCGTGGACGGCGACGACGTGTTCAACCTGCACGAGGATCTGCTCGGCGCCGATCCGAGCGGCAGGGAAGGGCGGCCTGCTTCAGTTTGAGCGTTGAACCTCCGTCGGAAGGACGTCGCGCTCGCAGGGCTGCGGCGCCTGCGCCCTCGTCCGGCCTTCGGCCACCTTCTCCCACCAGCGGGAGCAGGAGTCGCTGCCGCTACGTCGGTTGCATCGGGTTTGAGCGAGGACTATCGAACGCGCCGACGCGCCAGGCCGACGATCGCGCCGCCGACGAGGACGAAGCCGAGCAGCAGCCACAGCGAATTGACCAGCACCTTGCCGTAACCCAGGGCGCCGACGTCGATGAAATGGTAGGGATAGGACCCGAGCAGCTCGCCGCGTACGAGCGCATAGAGCAGATACGCCGCCGGGTACGGGCACCAGATCAGCACCGACCGCAAGGCAAGCGCGCGCGCGGGCGGAAAGGCGAGCCAATACCCGAGGGCCGCCAGCGGCGTCGCGTAGTGCAGGGCGACGTCGGCGACCCACTGCCAGCCTTCCGGCGCCCATACATTGCGCAACAGGAAGTGATAGGCGATACCGACCATCGCGATCGAGGTGGTGGCGCAGCCCCGCAGCATGTCGCCTCCGAGCCATCTTCCGAAGCGGGTGTCGCCGAAGACGAAAGGCTGCGAGAACACCAGCGCGACGAACAGATTGGTCAGGACGGTGAAGTAGCCGAGCAAGGCGATCAGGCCGTCGAACGCCGACTTGCCGTTATGCTGGGCCAGCCGTATCGACAGCCACAACTGCAGCAGCACGCCGAACCAGGCCAGCGCCGCGATTGCGGCCGACGCGAAGCGAATGCGCAGGTCCTTGCGAGTCTCCACCGCGTTTCCTCGCGCCGCTCGCGGCGCATCCGGGTACACCCATGATCGCTGGGCCAGCGTCGCTCATCCAACCCTTACAGGACGCACCATGCCAGCTTACGCCGTCGCTCATCTTCGCGAAGTCTCGTTCAATCCCGCCATCGTCGAGTATCTGCAGCGGATCGACGCCACCCTGGAACCGTTCGGCGGCCGCTTCCTCGTGCATGGCGCGCAGCCGCAGGTGGTCGAGGGCAGCTTTCCCGGGCATCTGATCCTGATCGGCTTTGCCGATATGGCCAAGGCGAAGGCGTGGTACGAATCGCCCGCCTACCAGGCCATCGTGCCGTTGCGCAGCGACAACTCGGTCGGCGACGTCTTCCTCGTCGACGGGACCCACGAGGGCCATCGTGCGACCGATATATTGGCGGTTGCCGGGTAGAGCCCTGACCGCATTCGCCGCCAGGCTCACCATCGGGCCGGCGCACGCTGGCCGGCTCGATCGAGCCGGCTTAGTCGAGCCCGCTTAGTCGAACCGGCTCAGTCGAGCCTGCTTAGTCGAGCTTGTAGAGTTCGTCGCTGCGGCGTCTGACCACATCCTGGAGCCCGGCCAGCAGGGCGTCGTTGTCGGCGGTGGATTTCTCGGCTTCGATCAGCAGGATTCTGACCTCGTGCCGGGAGCGTCGGTTCGCACGAGAATTGGTTTCGAAGTCCAGGGCCGCGATCAGGGTGGTGATGACGGCTGCGGCCGCCGCGGCGATCGAGGCGACGTCGCCCGGATGGCCGAAGCCGAGGATCTCGATCTTGCCGACGATGGCGGCGAAAGAGCTCAGCAAGGCCGAAGTCACCAACAGTGCGCGATATCCGACCTTCCAGCACCACGCCGAGCGACGATAGCTGTGCTCGTGGGCGAGCAGGGTGGAACGGGTTTCTGCCGACACGCTTTCACTCATGGCACTCCTCGACGATGCTGTTGGCCCTTGGCCGGTGGTTATCGGTTGGTTGCTTGTGCCCGTTTCCGCCGCCGCAGCAGCGCACCTCGCACGGCGTAGATCGCCAGGGCGAGCAGCACCAGGACGCCGGCTGCTATCGCCAGCAGGTTGCGGACGGGGTTGGACAGGATGAAAGTCGGGTGCCGTGCGTAGAAGCCGTTGAAGCCGTCGAGTGCGGCCGGCAGGGCGAGCAAGTCCTGCCGGCTCAATTGCAGCGGGCGTTCGCGCGGATGGTGCTCGGCGCCGTGGGGATAGGCCTGGCCGTCGAGGTCGAGTTCGATGTGCCCGCCTAGGATGTGAGCCACGGGACGGGCCTTCAGGAACTCCGCGGCGCGCACCGCGCTGTCGCGATACGCGTCGATATCGTCGATCAACAGACGGCCGGGCAAGAGGAAATCGCCGGAGAAGAACAGGCCGGTGCGGCCGTCGTAGAAACTCATGTGGCTGGGGTGATGGCCCGGGGTCGCGATCGCTTCGACGCTGCGGCCGCCGAGGTCGATGCGGGCGACGCCGTTCGGCCAATCGCCGAGACCGAGAAAAGTCCCCGCCTCGGGCAACTGCGTCGGCGCGATCCGGACCGAGGGCAGCGAAGCGAACTGCGCATCGCCGGCGCGATGATCGGCATGGCCATGGCTATGCACGATCAGCAACGGCAGTTTTGCGCCGTGCTTGCTCGGCAGCAGATCGAGCACGGTCTTGGCCAGCGGCATCCGGTCCGGATCGGCCACCGCGCCGGTGTCGATCAGCAAGGCGCGGTCGCTGCCGATCAACAGGTAAAGAAAGTTCGCTTCGAAGTCGGCGCAGGGGCTTTGGCGCAGGATCACGGTCTGCGGCTCATAGGCGTGCGCTTGCAGCGGCGGTTGCGGTGTCGCCGCGCAATCCGGCGCGCCGGCGTTCCAGCGCACCCCCAGCGAGCCCGCCACCGGCGTGCTCCAGGCTTGCGCGGCCGTCGTCATCAGTGCCACTGCGAGCAATGTTCTCACGATGCGCCTCCGCTCGATCTGGATCGATGTTCGGCTTGGGCGGCGAAGCGGTTCGATGGAGGAGGGAGGTTTCGTTGCCTGCCGCTCGCCGCATGCGTAGGTGCTCCGGGCCCCCTGTCGAAAACGGGGAATCGGTCGGATAAGGGACAGGCCGGATAAGCGACAGGCCGGACAAAGCACAGGCCGGCGCAGCCGGGCTCGCCGTTGAACGCCGTGGATATACTTTCGGCGGATGCGAGGGGCGTAGGGGCTGCGATGAGCGAAACGATCCACCCGGGGACCTATCGAGACAAGCACGGCGAAGAACCCCTGCAGTTCCGCAACGACGGTAGCGAACTGAGGACCACGATTCGCGGCGTCGATTTCGCGGGCAGCGACTTCGACATGCTGGAAGCGGTGGCGGGAACGCCCGAACACCGGCTTGCATCGTTCTCGTTTAACCGGGGCGATCTGTGCGAATGCCGGTTCACGGTGGATATCGCCCTGCCGGTGGCGATGCCGGCGGCGAACGGCTCCCAGACGACCGTGATCGGCACCGTGCAGGCGACCATCGAACTGGGCGCGACAAGTAGCGACGGCCGTCTGGACAGCCAACGCCTGAGGCTGAGGCTCGCCTTCGCCGGATCCGATTTCGTTTCCGCCGGCACGGGCGATCTGTTCGAGCTCGAACTGCTCGACCTGCAGCGGCAATTGCCCGACGGGGTTTACCTCAAGGCCTGCATCAACTGCCTCTATTCCGACTACAGCCACTACGGGCAGGCCTCGTTCGGCAGCATGTTGTGTTTCCGCAACATCAAGGACGAGTACCTTCGGGTCACCTCGAAGAACGAGTTCTGGGCGGTGCATGGGCGGCACGATCGCCTCGTGCAGGAAACCTATCTGTGCGGGCAATTCGCGCGCCGCAGACCCGGCACCGGTTATCGGGGTTGAGCCCGGTGTCCTTGCGCCGGCTGCCTGCGGCCGTGCCGGGTCTCAATAGCCCAGGCGCACCGCCTTGATCTCGGTGAACGCCGACAGGCCGATGTGGCCGTTCTCGCGGCCGTAGCCGGATTGCTTGACGCCGCCGAACGGCAGGGTGGCTTCGCCGCCGCCGCCGTTGACGATGACCTGGCCGGTTTCGAGCCGGCCGATCAGGCCGTGCACGGTGCCCAGGTCGCGCGCCCACAGCTTCGCCGACAGGCCGTAGCGCGAATCGTTGGCGAGCGCGGCGACGGCAGCGAGCGAGGCGTCGTCGGCGAACGGGGTCACCACGATCGCGGGTGCGAAGATCTCTTCTTGTGCGATCCGCATATCGGCGCTGGCCTCGGTCAACAAGGTCGGCTCGAAGAAATAGCCCGGGCCCGGCCGCGCGCGGCCGCCGCGCAGCGCCCGTGCGCCGGCGGCGAGGCTGTGCTGGATGATGGCCTCGGCACGCTGCCGTTGCCGCTGCGAAATCATCGGCCCCATCTCGGTCGCCTCGTCGTAGCCGGCGCCGATGCGCAGGCGGTCCATCGCCGCGAGCATCCGCTCGAGCAAGACGCCGTGGATCGAACGCTGGACGAAGACGCGCGATCCCGCTGCGCAATACTGGCCGCTCTTGAAAGCGATCTCGGCGACGATGGCCTGCGCCGCCTTGTCGAGATCGGCATCGGCGAAGACCACGACCGGAGACTTTCCGCCGAGTTCGAGCACGACCCGCTTCAGGTTGCTGCGCGCGGCCGCGACCATGATCGATCGGCCGACCTCGGTCGAGCCGGTGAAGCTGATCAGGTTGACATCGGGATGATCGGCCAGCGCCTGTCCGGCGCTCGCGCCCTCGCCGGTGACGATGTTGACGACGCCCGCCGGGATGCCGACCTGGCGGCAGAGCTCGCCGATGCGCAGCGCCGACAGCGGCGCCAGTTCGGCCGGCTTGATCACCGTCGTGCAACCCGCGGCGAGGGCGGCGGCGAGCTTCTGCAGCACCATCAGAAAGGGCGCGTTCCAGGGCGTGACGATGGCGGCGACGCCGATCGGTTCGCGCAGGAAGTAGTCCATGCCCGATTGGTCGGCCGAGCGCATCGGCACTTCGCCGGCGATCTTCGTGGCCCAGCCGGCGTAGTCGCGCAAGGAGCGCAGGCCCAGCGGCAGGTCGCCTTTGCGGATCGAGGCCAGGCTGTGGCCGGCATCGAGCGATTCCAGCAGGGCGAATTCCTCTTGCCGGGCTTCGATGGCGTCGGCCAGGGCGAACAGCAGAGCGGCGCGCTTCGATGCGGGCAGGCGCGGCCAGGGACCGTCGCGAAACGCGCGCCGGGCTGCGGCGACCGCCAGATCGATGTCGTGGCCGTCGCTGGCGGCGATCATGGCGATGCGGTTTCCGCTGGCCGGGTCGTCGACTTCGAGCGTGCGGCCCGATACGCAGGCACGCCAGGTGCCGTCGATCAGCACCGCCGGGGGCTGCTGCGACAGGGTACGGCGCAGCGCGTCGAGTGCCTCGCTGGAGTGCGCGGGCGCGGGTGCGCCGGCGGTTTCGTTCGCAGCCTGGGTCATGTCGATGACTCCCGTAGAGCTAAGCCGCGCCCGCGCGATGCCGCGCCGGCGTTGAGTTGATATTGTCAACTATCATGATATGAGTTGATAAAGTCAACTTGTTGGCGGTCAGCCCGGGTCGGACGTCGGGCCATGCGACATGCGCAGCAGCAGGCCTTCGAGCAGTTTGCGTTCGCTCTGGCTGAGGTCTTGCAACAGCTCCTTCGCCACCACCGCACGCAAGGCCTCGGCCTCGGCATGCGTTTCGGCCCCGCTCGCCGTCAGGCACAGGCGCTGGCGTTTCTCGCCGGCTTCGTTGTCGATGCGCTCGACGTGGCCGCGCTCCAGCAGAGTCTTGACGATCCGCGCGATCTGGGCCTTGTCGCGCCCGCTCTCGCGGACGATGTCGTTCTGGGTGCAGCCGCGATTGCGTGCGACGAAGCGCAATGTGCGGGCTTCCATCGCCGCCAGGCCGAGCTCGGCTTCGCGCAGCGAACGCTGCATGCGCGCGGTGGCCTGATGCATGATCGTGTTGACCAGGTTGAGTATCTCGATGTCGCGGCTGGCCGGCACGGGCGTTCCATCATGGACGAGCGACGGATTGTCGGGACGCCGAGATGACAATGTCAACTATTGAAGGCCCGTGCGACCGGGGCGTCGTGCCGAGGCTCAGGCGAAACCGTTCTCGACATTGCCCGGCGGCGGCGCGGTCACCGATTCGATGTGGAAGGTGTTGCGTTCGCGCTTGGCGTGATACAGCGCGGCATCGGCGACCGACATGAAAGTCGCCGCATCGGTCGGCACGTGGGTGTAGGCGATGCCGATGCTGGTGGTGATGCGGATCGTGGTGCCGTCGACGACGACGTCCTGGTTCATGATCTTGATCAGCTTGCGAGCCACCGCCTCGGCCGCCTGAGGCACGCACGCATCCTCGATCAGCACCACGAACTCGTCGCCGCCCAGGCGCGCGGCCAAGTCGCTGCTGCGCACGCAGTTCAACAGGCGATGGGCGAATACGCGCAGGATCTCGTCGCCGGCGGCGTGGCCGTAGCTGTCGTTGATGCGTTTGAAGTGGTCGATATCGAGGTACATCAGCGAGGTCGGCGTGCCGTGCCGTTGCAGGCGCGCGAGCGCGAGCGCCATGCGTTCGTCGAACTGGCGTCGGTTCGCCAGCCCGGTCAGGGGGTCGACCAGGGCTAGGCGCCTCAGTTCCAGGCGGTTGGCTTCCAGGGCCTGCTCGGCGATGACGCGGCGGGTCACGTCGCGGCCTGCGTAGATCAGATCGAATCCTTCGCCGGCGGTCGACGGAATGGTGCGGGTGACCGCCTCGATCCAGACGTAATGGCCTTCCTTGTGACGGACGCGGTAGGTCGAGGTGACCGGCTCGTGCGAGGCGATGGCGTCGGCGATGATCTGGGTTTGCCGCTGCAGATCGTCGGGATGGATCAGGCTGGTCCGCGTGCCGAGCATTTCGGCGGGGCTCCAGCCCAGGATGTCCTGGGCCGAAGGCGAGACGTAGATGCGCTCGCCGTCGATGCGCATGCGCACGATCACGTCGTGCGAATAGTCCGCCAGCAGCCGATAGCGGTGCTCGCTCTCGCGCAGCCCGGCCACGAGCCGCTTGCGTTCGGCCATCGCCAGCGCGACCGGGATCGTCATCAGGCAACCGCCGGCGATATAGAGCTGCAGCAACGCGACCCGCCCGGCGGTACCGAAGCCGTCGACCAGCCACAACGGCCCGTAGCCGAGCGCCGTCGCCGTGCTGCCGATCAGGGTCAGCAGAATCACCCCCACCGCCACGCCGGCGAAGCGATGGCGGAACGCGCCCAGCAGCAACACCGGGTAGGCCATGAACAGGATCGGATAGCGCGACAGGAAGATCGCCAGGCTGATCACGGCGAGCAACAGCATGGTGAGGACGAACGACCAGCGCCGGCCGGGCGCGACGATCAGGCCCTTGCCCTCGCGATGCACGACCAGGGTCGAGGTGGCGAAGATCACCATACCGACGACGTGCGCGGCGAACCAGGTGACGAAGTCGATGACGAACGAGGTCGAGTGCAGGGCCGTGATGATCGACGCCGCGATCAGCCCGGAGGTGACGCAGGCCACCAGGGTGCTCGTGGTGGCGATGCCGCCCAGACTGATCCAGCGTTTCGGGTCGCCGACGTTCGGCACGAAACGCCTGACCACGCCGGCGACGATCAGCACTTCCACCACATTGGTCGCGGAGATCGGTGCGGCCTGGGCGACGGTTTCCGCGGTCGCCAGCCGCGCCGCGAACTCGACCGCGAAGGCCAGGACGATGTAACCCGGCCAGTGGGCGGTGGCGCGCGACAACAACCAGCCGACCAGGATGCCGTTGCCGATCCAGACGGCAGCGAGTTCGCCGGGGCCGCGAGAGAGGGTCAGCGAGGCCCAGGCCGAGGTCCCGATCAGCAGCGCCATCAGCGCGTAGTCCGTCCAGGGATGCTTGGGCATTGCGGGTGCGTCGCTCACACTGCCCTCCTGCACAAGGTGGCTGGCCCTAGAGTGCGCCTCGGCTCTGCCTGCTTATCGTGACGCGCTTCGCTGCACCCGCCGCGGCCCACCTCGTCCGGAGGCTAGGGCTGCCGACGTAAAGAGGGGGTGACCATGCCGCCGCAAGCTTGCGCGCGACCCGGGTCACAGGCAATGCGGCGCTTCTGCGCGCGCGGCTCGATCGAAGCTCGCTCGCGCCGGTTGCGTTGCGGTGGTGGCGATACTGCGATCGCGGCATGGCCCGGATTCGTCGGCGGCCCAAGCAGCCGTCTCCCCATGGTGTCGAGATTCCTATACGACTACGACAGTTGGGTTCGACAGCGGTCATCCTCCTGGCCTTCGATCCGGCATTCCCGCGAACGATGCGGACCCCATGGGGGCAGTACGAATCGCTGGCCGTCGATAAGCGAGGGCCGGCGAGCGACGCTTGCGAATGCAGCGATGGCGAATAGACGACCGGTCCGGGCCCGCGATGGGGCTTCAAGCCGGCCGACCTGGTTCGCCGGGACCCAGCTCGCCGGCCACTAATGTGCTTTGGCCGTGAGGGTCAGAAACTGCCGCATTCTGCACGCTGCCCAAGGGGCTTCGGCCGGACTGGCCCAGCTCGGGACGCGGTAACCCCGGCACATCTGGTTGATATCGGAGGTTGGCACGGTTTTTGTGACTTGCATCACTAAATAGCAACGGTAACCGGCTTGCGGGCTCCGTCCGTACGGCTGGCGACCAAGTGGAACACTCAGATGAAGAAGCGATGCCGGAAGGCGCTGCGAACCTCGACCGTCCTCGAAGCGTTACTGTGGATCATGGCGGATCGGATCTATCCGGCGAATCGGCTGCTGGCTCGATCGAGCCGCGGCCTGCTCGAAGGGCCCGCAACGCCGTCGGCGCGCGCGCCTGGGCCGAGCCTGCCTGCCATCCACGCCGCTTCATCGTCGCCGCTGCCGATTGATTGTGGGGACCCGAGCATGTTCAAGACAGAACGTTCGCCGCAGACGGCGCTGCCGATCCGCAGCCGGTCTTGCGCCCTGCTGCTGGTGTCGCTGCTGTCGGCGCTGCCCGCGGCCTCGGTGTTCGCGCAGCAGGGCATCGGTATCGGCAACGTGGTCACGGACGCTGGGCTGGTAGGCTCGCCTCATCCGAATACCGCCAATCGGGACTGCGCTGCGAACAAGGTAGTGGTCGGCGGCCGCCATACCGACCGCGCGATAGGGCCGGCCAACTCCGCCGACGGCATGACCGTCGATTACGATTTGCGTTGCGCGTCCATCGCGACCGATGGCGTGAGCGTCACGGTAACGAACGATGCCGCGTTTACCGACTTTCCCAGCTACGATCAAAGAAACACGGAGCTTGAAAATACCTGCGCCGCCAATCAGGTCGTAGGACGAGGCGGTGGCTACGACCGTAACTATCTGGGAGCCGGCGTCTGGCCGAGCTCGGTCCGGCACATCTGCTATGCCTTGGTCTTGGATGCGAACGACTGGGTCAAACGTTCGGCGGCGAGCTCGTCGACGCAGGATATCGGCATCAACGAGGCCTATGCCGTGCATACGCTTCGCAGCCCGTTCTGTGCCGACACTATCGATACCGTAAAAGTCGGCTACCTTGGACGCCTGGGAGGCGAGGGCATCGACGGCATCCAGCAACGCTGCGGCCAGTTCGTACAAGCGCGCTTCTCCGCCGCACTCAACTTCACCGACTTCGCCTGGTCGACCGCCTTGGGCGCAGGCGGTTGGACCGCGCAGCTGACTCACACCAGCGGCAACATGGCCGTGCGCGATCCGCGCGCGGCCGGCGTCAACAACGTTACCCAATTCGAGAGCGCGAACGAGCTGTACGTGATTCCCGGCTCAGGCTACTCGGCTACGCCGATCGCGCCGGCCGGCATCGCCGCCAACACCTATGTCTTGACGACCTCCTGCACCAACGCGACCCGCACCGACGAACAGGACCTGGCCTGCCCGCTGGTGGTCAACGGCCTGCCCGACATCGCGGTGACCTTGACCACGCCGGCGCCGGTGTACGGCAACTACGGCCAGCTGCAGAACATCGTCCTGACCGCGACCAACCGCGGCCCCGGTGCGACAGACGGCAACGATGGCTTCACCGTGGTCGCGACCCTGCCGGCCGGTTGGACCGCCGGCGCCTTGCCGGCCAACTGCACCGCCAATGGCGCCAACACCATCGTGACTTGCGCGCTCAACCCGACCCCGCTCGCCGGCTCGGCCTCGCCAGGCGGCAGCGGCGGCACGGTCAGCTTCACCATTCCGGTCACGGTCAACTCGCCGACGCTCAGCGGCACCTACACCGCGAATGCCGCGCTCGGCCGCAGCGTGCCCGACGGCGACGGCGACACCACCAACAACGACTACAACACCGCCAACGACACCGCCAGCGGTCCGTTGGTGTTCCAGAAGCAGCCGATCCTGCGCTTGCGCAAAACGCTACCGTTGGGCCGTTTCGTCGATGCCGACCAGTTCGCCCTCAGCATCGCCGGCACCGGCGGCCCGGCCACGGCAACGACCACCGGCACCGGCAGCATCGCGACCGGCGAGGCCGTGTTGAACGGCGCGGTCGCGGCGAGCTACAGCTTCACCGAGGCCGGCGCGGCCGGCGCCAACCTGGCCAACTACACGACCGCCTATGCCTGCAGCAACGCGCTCGCCGGCGGACAAGCGCCGAGCGGCAGCGGCGCCAGCTTCAACCTGACCGCCGCGGCCGGCGACGATTTGACTTGCACCTTCTCCAATACCCGCGCACCGCTAGCCAACCTGGTCATCAGCAAGACCAACACCCCAGGCTCCGGTCCCGACGATCAGGGCACCGATACGCTGACCCGCGGCGCGACCACCACCTACTCGATCATCGTCACCAACAACGGCCCGGACGCCGTCACCGGTGCGATCCTGCGCGACCAGGCGGCCGGCCGCAGCGGGTTGACCTGCAACGGAACGCCGACCTGCACCGGCAGCGCCTGCCCCGGCGGGCTGACGATGGCAGCGCTTGAGGCCGGTGTCCCCCTCGGCACGCTGGCGAGCGGAGCGAGCGTGACCGTGACCCTGCCGTGCACGGTCGACTGAGCGCCGTACACGGCAAACGTAGCCGGCGCTTGCCGGCTTCATTCGAAATCTTCGCCGGCCTGGCGGTGCTGGCCGCGGCGATCGTCGCGCGCGACGGCAAGGGCACGGCCAAGGCGACCAAGGCCCTGGCCAAGCTGGCGAAAAGCGACGAAGACAAGCCGGCCGCGAAGGCCGTCGCCAAGAAGGCGAAGCAGGACCCGAAGACAGTGGCCTGACACGCAGGCGCCACTCATCCGTGGCTCGGCGATCACCTCGAGCCACCGGGCCGGCTCAGGCCATGCGCGCCTGGAGCCCAGCCAGCCCGTTTGCCGCGACCGCCGCCAGGTACAGCCCGACCCCGAACACGGCGTGGGTGATCAGGCTCTGCAGACGCGCGACGCCGGGGCGCGGCGTGCGGCGCGCGGCGAGGCCGGCGCCCATGCCCGGCTGCATCAGCAGAAACGGTGCGGCGACGCTGCCGATGCCGACGATCAAGGCCGGGGCGAGGCTCGGCTGGCGCGCCCAGTCGAGTCCCCACATGGCGAGCAGCACCGCCGCGAAGGCGATGCCGATCAGATAATGGGCGGTCCAGCCGATCGCGCGTTCGCCGCGCACGCGCGGCGTCGCGGCGATCGGGTCGTGGCGGAAGCGTCCGCGCGGCAAGTAAGCGATCCAACGGCCGACCAGGCCGTAATCGGCCGCGGCCATGCGCAACAGCCGGGTCCGGAGGAGACCCCAGAGGTCCATCAGCGCCGTCGCACCAATTCCGATGGCGGCGGTACGCATGAGCGCTTCGACAAGCTCAGGCACGGTCTGCGCCGTTCGACGCCGGCGCAGACCAGGCGCGCGCGCCGATCATCCAACAGGCGGCCCTGTAGCGGACTTCAGCGCCGTGTACATAGGGATCGAACGCGGCGCGTACCGTTTTAACGACTTCAGCGCGGGTGCGCTCGTCGGCTTCCTGCAGGAACAGGCCGAGCGGCCCTAGCCGGCTCAGGTAGCGGACCAGTTCGCTCTCCGGGAAACTGCAGGTCGCCTCGATAGGTTGGATATCGATCTCCGCCCAGCCGCTGTCGTCGAGGATGCGACGGACGCGCTGCGCATCGGCGAAAGCGAATTGGCCGGGGCCATCGGGCTTGCGCGCGGGCAGCGTCGGCAGCAGCGGGGCGGCGGCGCGTTCGGCCGTGGTCATGAACGGGTTGTCGGCGGCGCCGCGCCAGGCGATGAGGTGCAACTCGGCGCCCTGTTTCGCGGCCCGCCGAAGATTGGCGAAGGCGGCGACCGGGTCGGCGAAGAACATCACGCCGAAGCGCGAAACGATTGCATCGAAGCGCGCCGGTGCGAAGGCATGGGTTTGCGCATCGGCGCACAGGAACTCGGCGGACCCGCCTTCGGCATCGGCCCGCGTCCGCGCCAGCGCGATCATCGGTTCGGAAATATCGATGCCGACGCAGCGGCCCGCGGCGCCGAGCCGACGTGCCAGTGCGAGCGCGACCGCGCCGGTGCCGCAGCCGATGTCCAGCACCTCGCGCGCCGATGCGGAAACCGCTTCGACGAGCCGGTCCTGCAAGGGTCGGAACATGCCGTCGAGCAACGCCTGGGCGTCGACCCAGGCCTGTCCGGCCAGGCCGTTCCAGAGCTGCGCCTGTTCGTTGCCGGCGTCGTATGCGGTGTTCATGTCCGTGTCCTGATTGCCATCCAGCGGCGGAAGCGGCACTGTGCCAATTCAAGTCGACTTGAGGTCAAGAGGGTGAAGGAACTGGACATCGCCGAGGTGGCGCAGCGCTCCGGAGTGCCTGCCTCGACCCTGCGCTATTACGAAGAAAAAGGCCTGATCGCCCCGATCGGCCGGCGCGGCCTGCGCCGCGTGTTCGCAGACGGCGTGCTGGAACGGCTGGCGCTGATCGCGCTCGGACGCGCCGCCGGCTACAGCCTCGACGAGATCGCATCGATGGTCGCGCCCGATGGCCCCCCGCGCATCGATCGCGAGCAACTGCGCGCCAAGGCCGACGAGCTCGACCGGACCATTCGCCAGCTCAGCGCCATGCGCGACGGCCTGCGCCACGCCGCGGCGTGCAAGGCGCCGAGCCACATGGAATGCCCGACCTTCCGCCGCATTGTCCAGGCCGCCGCATCCGGCGCCATCGGTGCCCGCACGCGCAAGCATCCGCAGCGATCGCGCGACTGAGCGAACGCGCAATCGGAACGCGCAGTCCGAGCAAGGCATCTCATCGTAATCGGATGCCGCCGTTCCGCCGTTGGAGAAGGGGGGCTGCTCCATCCCGCGGGCAACTTTCGGCATTCATGCAGGTCGTGAATTCACCACCGCCTAACGTGGCCGGCGTTGTAGTTCCGATCACGTCACCGGAGCTATGCCGTGAACGTCATCGCCATGAAACCCGAAACCGAACGCCAACGCGCGCTCGATCAGACGCGCATCGTCGACAGCCTGCCGGAGCCGGTGTATCAAGACCTGGTGTGTCTGGCCGCGGCGATCTGCGACACCTCGATCGCGCTGATCTCGCTGGTCGACCGCGACCGCCAATGGTTCAAGGCCAAGCTCGGTATCGATGAGCGGGAGATGCCTCGCAGCATGGCGGTGTGCGATCACGCGATCCGCAAACCCGCCGAGCTGTTCGAGGTGCGGGATCTGGCGAGCGACCCGCGCTTCAGCGAATTTCCTTATGTGCGCGACGGCCGCGCGCGCTTCTACGCCGGCGTGCCGCTGCTGACCGAGCAAGGCGCGGCGATCGGCACGGTCTGCGTACTCGATCAGGCCCCGCGTACGCTGGACGAGCAGCAGAGGAATGCGCTGCGGTCGCTGTCGCGGGTGACCTCGGCCCTGATCGAGGCGCACCGCGGCAAGCACGTCGCCGAGGTAAAGACCCTGTTGCAACCACAGGCGAAGGCGCCCGGCCCGGAGCGCGCGCCACAGTCTTTGACGATCGCGGTGATCCGCATCCAAGGCTATGCCGAACTCGTCGCAAGACTGGGCGAGCGCGCGACCGAGAAGCTGCTGCAAGCCCTCGACCAGGTTCTCGACCAGGGCTTGCGCCACGATCTGGGCGATCACATCGACCGCATCACCGGTACGCCCGAGTACGTCGCGATTCTGCGCGGCGACGAGGTCGCGACTCGACTCAATGCGTTGCGCGCCGCGCTGGATCGACACCAGTCCTCGACCTCGGCCGCGTGGGCAATGGGCGTGGCGCATGCGCGCGAGCCGGTCGAGCCGATGCCGGCCATCTACCTTCGCGCCGACGAGGAGCTCAGCCGGCAATTGGATCAAGCCGCGGGCCGCATGACTGCCGCTGCGTAGGTCCTCACCGCTGCGCAGTCACGATCCTGGCGGCCAGCTTGCCGCGCTCATGGCTGCGTTCTCAGCGGCCCTGCCGACGGCGCGGTGCGCGCGCCACGCTTGATGGCCTGCGCACGTTTGGCGATCAGGCGGATCACCACCGCGGTGAACAGCAGCGCCGACGGCACCGCGTACCAGAAATTGACCGGCACCCGTTTGAAGTACGAGTAGGCGAAGATCGTGGCGATGATCCACATGCCGGCGACGTGCAGGCGATGCCAGGCGGTCGGTCCCAGGCGCCGTGCCAGGGGCCGGTACGAGGTGATCGCGAGCAGCGCGATGAAGGCGTAGCCGAGGCTGCCGGGGACGTTGGTCAGCGCCGAACGGCTCGGCCAGAACGCCGGGTCGAGCTGGCCGAATGCGTAGATCGCGAACGCATGCAGCAAATGCGAGAACGCGAACGACAGCCCGACGATGCGCCGCTCTCTCAACAGTGCGCGGCTGAAGTCGCCGGGCAACAGGATCGCGAACGAGGAGGCGGTGAAGGCCGCCAGGAACAGCACGAACGAGGTGCGCGCGGTCACACGGATGGCGCGGCGGCTGCCTTCGACCGCGTCGGGGCCGATCAGGAAAGCGGCTGCCGCGATGGCGCACAGGACGACGGCCAGCAGCAGGAACAGCCGCCAACCGGTGAGGCGTTGCAGGACGGAGGAGGCGGTCATGCGGATGCTCCAGTGCTCGGGTTCGAATGGGGGCGGGAGTTTCCGGCGGAGCCGGTCGTGTGGACCTGGGAGTCGACGATGCCGAGGGCTTGTAACCGCGCGAGCACATCGAGGCCGTGCTCGAGGAGGCGATCGGCCGGTTCGCCCGCTTCCTCCGCCAAGGCCCGTAGGTGATCGCGGCTGCTCAGCGGCTGCGCCGACACTGCGAGCAACAAGCGATAGCTGAAAGCCGTTACGCGCAGGGTCCGCAGCTCGTGATCGGCGCCGCGTTGGACGATCAGCAAGGTCGGCGCATCGGGTGGGTCTTCGAGGCCGCTCAGCCCGGCTTCGGCGGCATCCACCGGCCAGCGATAGCCGCATACGCGCACCAGCGGCGACAGCATCGGCACGCTGTCGGCGGTCATCGGTACGCAGCCTGTCGCCGGCGCGGTGGTTGCGGCCAGCAACAGCGCTTGCCGGGTCCACTCGAAATGCGCGAGTTCCGCGACCCAGCCGGGCAGGTCGGAGGTATCGGCCTGGCTCAGGTAGTCGACGAGCTCGCCGCCGACTTCGGGGAACAGCGGCGTCTCGCAGCGATGCCGCGCATAGAAGCGGGTTACCAACGCCTGCCAGCCCGGTGCCTGCAACGCCCGGCGCAACCGCGGGAAGCTGCTGGCCAATAGATTCTCGACCGCGCCCACGCACAGGGACCGGTACAGCGCCATGCGCTGCGGCGCTACGTCGTGCAGCGGCGGATGCGACGGGTCGCGCAGGTGCCGCGCCCACGCCAGTTGCAGGGTTCTCAACGATTCAGTCATGGCCGAGCTCCGATGGATGCATCGAGCGGACGGCCTCGGCCTGCAGCGCGCGGATCTGCGCGAGCTCGCCGAGCAGTTCGTCCCAGGCCGGGAAGTTGAAGTCGCGTTCGAGCAGGGTCGGTCTTGCCCCGAAGCGCAGATGCGCCTGTTCGAGCAGGGCCCAGACCAGGGCTTTCACCGGTGCGCCATGGGTGTCGACCTTGAAACCGTCGTCCTGGTCCAGGTGCCCGGCGACGTGGTACGAGGCCACGCGCTCGGGCGGAATGCGCGCGATGAAATCCAGCGCGTCGTAGCCGTGATTGCAGGCATTGACGAAGACGTTGTTGATGTCGAGCAGCAGATCGCAGTCGGCCTGCGCCAACACCGCGTTGATGAAGTCGATTTCGCTCATCGCCGGCTGCGGCGTCGCGTAGTAGGAGATGTTCTCCACCGCGATGCGCCGGCCCAGCGTGTCCTGGACCTGGGCGATGCGCGCCGACACATGCCGCACCGCCTCGTCGGTGAACGGCAACGGCAGCAGATCGTAGAGGTGACCGCCGACCGCGCAATAGCTCAGGTGTTCGCTGTACAGGCCGACCCGGTGGCGATCGAGAAAGCGGCGCGTATCGGCGAGCAGCTTGCCATCGAGCGGGTCGGTGCCGCCGAGCGACAGCGACAGACCGTGGCAGGTGATCGGAAACCGTGCCGACAGTTCGGCCAGGGCCTCGCCGAAATGGCCGCCGACGCCGATCCAGTTGTCGGGCGCGCATTCGAGGAAATCGACCTGGCCCGGCGCCAGCCCAAGCAACTCGTCGATCAGACCGCGGCGCAGGCCGAGGCCGGCCGAGGCCGCAGGCAATGTCTGGTTCATGGCGGTGCTCCGCGTGGATGAGCGCCGCCACCGCAGGGCGATGGCGGCGCGGGTTTCAGTCGGCGATCTGCGAGAACAGTCCCTTCGGCATGGGTTTGCCGTTGGCCTGGTAGGTGCGCTTGAGGAAGTCGTGCGCTTCGGCCTCGCTGATGTAGCCGTCGCGGCCGCGGTCGATGCGGTCGAAGTCGGCCGCGCGGCCGGCGGCGACGGCGAGGAACTCGGCGCGCGACACCTTGCCGTCGTGGTTGCCGTCGGTCTTGGCGAACGAGGCGTCGCCGCACTTGCCTTCGCCGCAAGCGCCTTCGGCCACGGCCTTCTTCGCCGACGTGCCGGTCTTGGCGGCACCGCATTTGCCTTCGCCGCACTTGCCTTCGGCCGCGGCGATACCTGCGAAGCCGGTCAGGGCCTGCGGTTGCGCGGCCATCGCTTGAGCGCCGAACAGTGCGCCGCCGGCCAGGACGATGCTCAGTGCGCCGACGAGGGAGTTGCGGGAGTGGGAGGTGGACATGGGTGGTACTCCGGTGGGATGCACGCCAGGCGTGCGGGATGAATGCCGCGGTGGCGGCAGGGAAGCAGGGGAAGGGGCGAAACCGATCAGGCCGCGGACAAGGCCGGCGCCGGCCGGCGCGATTTCGTCAGGTGCAAGGCGATCGAGGCCAGCCCGATCAACGCGCCGATCGTCGCCGGCAAGGGCAGCAGTGCGCTCAGCGGCAGGCACAGGGCGACCGCGACCACGCCCCAGCCGAGCAAGTCGCCGCGCGCGAGGTCGGGTGCCGCGCGCCGGAACAGCCGGTCCAGGCTCAGCGAGCCGCCGCCACCGAGCATCAGCGGCAACAGCATTACCAGATAGATCAGCGGCAGCTTGAAGTTGCCGAAGCCCTCGTCGCTGATCGCATAGCCGCGCCACAGCTCGGCCAGGCCGTTCCAGTGCTCGGGCCAGTGCACCGCGGCGATCGCCACCACCGTCAGCACCCACAAGACGTACGCGACGGCGCGCGTGCCCAGGCCGAGCAGCAGGGCGAGGCTGCAGCCCAGTTCGAGCCAGGTCGCCATGGTCCAGTTGAGATCGGGGCTGAGGCGCGAGAATGGAAACGGAAAGCGCTGGGCGATGTCGGCGAACCAGTTCTGGCCGTGCAGTTTTTCGATGCCGGCTTCGTAGAACTCCCAGGCCAGCAGGACGCGCAGACCGAGCGGCGACAGCGATGCTCCGACGCGATCGAGGCGCGGGCCGAGGCGGGTGATGAAGGACGGCAACATGCGAGGCTCCTGGCTGGACGAGTGGCGAAAGACCGGGAGCCATTACGCGATCGCGACGTATCCGCAGGGTGTCGGGCGAAGCGCGGATTTGTGTACCAATGTGGCCGCGCGCGGCCGCGGATACATTGCGATACGAATCGGCCGGGCCGCGACGCTGCCGGCCGTGGCAGGACCCGGCATGCCCCCGGCGCCGGGCGTTCCGTGCCGGCGCGGCGGCAGGGGTTTGTAAGCGAACGTATCCGGCGCCGCCGGCGAGGTCTTGCGATACAAGAAGCGATGCGCGCGGAAACACAGGCGATACAGCCGCGACGTGCAATGGCCACTCCCAAGTCCAGGAGTGTCCCCATGATCCGCACACTGTTGTTCGCCTCGCTGTTGGCCGCGACCGCCGGCTCGTCTGTGGCCGCCGAGCACGTCCGCCCGCTCGATCCGCACGCACTGACGGTCGTACTGGTCCACGGCGCCTTCGCCGACGGCTCCAGCTGGGGCCAGGTCATTCCACGTCTGGCGTCCTGGGGCGTGCCCGCGGTGGCGGTGCAGAACCCGCTGACCTCATTGGAAGACGACGTCGCCGCGACCCGCCGTGCCATCCGGGCCGCGCCCGGCAAGGTGGTGTTGGTCGGCCACTCCTGGGGCGGCACGGTCATCACCGAGGCCGGTAACGACCCCAAGGTGTCGGCCTTGGTCTATGTCGCCGCGTTCGCGCCCGATGCCGGCGAGAACTCCGCCCAACAAGGGCAGGGCTATCCGGTCGCGCCGGGCTTGAGCCGTCTGCTCGAACGCGAGGGTTTTTTGTCCTTGCCGGAAGCGGCGGTGCGCGAGGATTTCGCCCCGGACCTCAAGCCGGCGACGGCGCGCCTGATCTACCGCACTCAGGGACCGCTGAAGGCGAGCGCCCTGGCCGAGCCGGTGACCCAAGCCGCATGGCGCGGCAAGCCGAGCTGGTACGTGCTGTCGCGACACGACCGCATGCTGTCGCCGCAGTTGCAGGCCGCGACCGCCCGCCGCATCGGCGCGCAAGTGCATTCGCTGTCGGCCAGCCATGTGTCGCTGTTGTCGCAACCGGGCGCGGTGACCGACGCGATTCTCGAAGCCGCCGGAATCCAGGCCGCTGCCACCGCCGCCGATAGCGGAGGCTGAGGTGATCGCTCTCGCCCTGGCCGCGCTCGCCGGCATGGCCACCCTCCTCTCGCCCTGCGTGCTGCCGATGCTGCCGATCGTGCTGGCGCGCGGCGCCGGCGGCGATCGCCGCGAGCCGCTGCTGATCAGCGTCGGCTTTATCGGTGCGTTCGCCGGCGGCGGCATCGCGCTCGGTCTGCTGGCGTCGTCGTCGGGGCGCTTCGAAGCCGCCGTGCGCCTGGCCGCGATAACGGTGTTGCTGCTCGCGGGGTTGTCCTGCGTGTGGCCCCAGGTGTTCGAGCGGGTGCAAGCGCGTTGGCTGGCCGGGTCGCGGCTGCTGGCTTGGCGGCCGCGCGCCGCCGGGCCGGGCGGTGCGCTGCTGGTCGGGGTCTCGCTCGGCATCGCCTGGACGCCCTGTGCCGGCCCGATCCTGGCTTCGGTGTTGGCGCTCGCCGCCGGTGCGCAGGACCCGGCGCGGGCCAGCGCGCTGCTGGGCATGTACGCGCTCGGCGCGGCGGCGCCGTTGATGGCGGTGATTTACGGCGGTCGTTGGGCCGCCGCGCGCATGGCCTCGCTGCAACGGCATACCGGCTGGCTGCGCCGCGCATTCGGCGTGGTGGCGGTGGCCATGGCCCTGCTGCAACTCGCGCAACTGGATACCGCGCTCATCGCCTGGCTGCTGCCATGGCTTCCTTCGATCTCCACCGGACTATGACCATGCCGAAATCCTTTGCTGCATTGTTCACCGCCGCCGCCGTCACTGTTGCGGCTGTCGCCATCGCGACCGCCCTGGCCTGGCCGGAGGCGGCCGCCCAGGGCAAGGGCTCCGTGACCTCCACCGTCGCGCCCGACCTTGCCGGCGGCGGTTCCTGGATCAACAGCGAACCGTTGTCGTTGCCTAAGCTGCGCGGCAAGGTGGTGCTGGTCGAGTTCTGGACCTACTCGTGCATCAACTGCCTCCGCGTGCTGCCGCATGTCTCGCAATGGCACCAGCGATACGCCGCGCAGGGCCTGGTGGTGATCGGCGTGCACACGCCCGAATACGGCTACGAGCGGGTCGGCGCCAATGTCCGCGCGGCGGTGAAGCGTCTGGGCATCGGTTATCCGGTCGTGCAGGACAACGGCTTCCGTATCTGGAACGCCTATGGCAACCGGTACTGGCCGGCGCTGTATCTGATCGACCGCCAGGGCAGGATCGTCTATCGCCATTTCGGCGAAGGCGACTACGCTGTTACCGAAGCCGCGATCCGCGAGCAGCTGGCGCGCCCGTCCGCCGCGTCGGCGCCGCGCGTTACCATCGCAAGCGCAGTGCGATAAGCCCTCCGAGACCACGCCATGACTCATGTAGACCACATCCTGATCGTCGACGACGACCGCGAGATCCGCCGGATGGTCGCCGACTATCTGCAGAAGAACGGCCTGCGCACGACCACCGCCGCGGACGGCCGCGAAATGCGTGCGGCATTGGAGACCAGCGACGTCGACCTGATCGTGCTCGACGTGATGATGCCCGGCGAAGACGGCCTGTCGCTGTGTCGCGGCCTGCGTGCCGGCCCGCACCGCGCCGTGCCGGTGGTGATGCTGACCGCGCGCGACGACGAGACCGACCGCATCGTCGGCCTGGAGATGGGCGCCGACGACTATGTGGTCAAGCCGTTTTCCTCGCGCGAACTGCTGGCCCGCATCAGCGCGGTCATCCGCCGCACCCGCATGCTGCCGCCGAACCTGCAGGTCAGCGAGGCGGGGCGCCTGATCGGTTTCGGCCAGTGGCGCCTGGACACCACCGCGCGCCATCTGCTCGATGCCGCGGGCACGGCCTATCCGCTCAGCGGCGCCGAGTTCCGCCTGCTGCGCGTGTTCCTCGATCATTCCCAGCGCGTGCTCAGCCGCGATCAGCTGCTGAACCTGACCCAGGGCCGCGACGCCAATCTGTTCGATCGCTCCATCGACCTGCTGGTCAGCCGCCTGCGCCAGCGCCTGCTGGACGATCCGCGCGAACAGGCCTACATCAAGACCGTGCGCAGCGAAGGCTACGTGTTCTGCCAGGCCGTCACTCTGCTGGACGAGACGCCATGAACGCGGCGTCGCGCTGGCGCTTGTTCCCGCGCACCATCGCCGCGCGCCTCACCCTGATCCTGTTCGCCGGGCTGCTGCTGGCGCACGCGCTGTCGTTCGCGCTGCTGTTCTACGAGCGCTACGTCTCGGCGCGCTCGATGATGCTGGGGAACATGGAGCAGGACGTCGCCATCAGCGTGGCCTTGCTCGACCGGATGTCGCCGGCGGAACGCAACCAGTGGGCGCCGCGTCTGGAGCGCCGCACCTATCGCTACCTGCTGCAACCCGCGCAAATCGGCAAGCCGATCGCCAGCGAACGCGCGCGCCAGGTCGCGGCGTTGATCGACCGCAGCCTGCAGCACCGCTATCGGCTCGTGACCACGGCGGTCTCGCAATCGCCGGAGCGCTTCCAGGTGCAGCTGAAGTTGGCCGACGGGCAGCCGCTGACCCTGGAAGTGACGCCGTCGGTGATGCCGATCGCGCGCTGGCTGCCGTGGGTGCTGGCGGCGCAACTCGCCCTGCTGTTGCTATGCGCCTGGCTGGCCGTGCGCTTGGCGACCCGCCCGCTGGTGCGGCTGGCCGATGCCGCCGAGCGGCTCGACCCCGCCCATCCCTCGGCGCCGCTGAGCGAGTCCGGGCCGGTCGAAGTGGCCAAGGCCGCGACCGCCTTCAACGCCCTGCAGGCGCGTATCAGCCACTACCTGGCCGAGCGCCTGCAGATTCTCGCGGCGATCTCGCACGACCTGCAGACCCCGATCACGCGCATGAAGCTGCGCGTCGAAGGCATGGACGCCGTCCCGGAACGCGCGCGCCTGGGCGAGGACCTATCGCAGCTGGAGCAACTGGTGCGCGAGGGCATCGCTTACGCGCGCAGCACCCACGGCGCTACCACCCCGCCGGTGCAGCTCAACCTGCAGGCTCTGCTCGACAGCGTCGTCTGCGACTACCAGGACGCGGGCAAGCCGGTGCGCCTCAGCGGCCATAGCGATCTGTCGCTGACCACGCGCCCGCAGGCGCTGCGCCGCGTGCTCGAGAACCTGATCGACAACGCGCTGAAGTACGGCGGCAGCGCCGATGTCGGCGTTCGCGCCATTGCGCCGGACCGGTTCGCCATCGACGTGGACGATGCCGGCCCCGGCATTCCCGAGGAGCACATGCGGGCGGTGCTGCAGCCCTTCCATCGCCTGGAGAGTTCGCGCAATCGCGACACCGGCGGCACCGGATTGGGGTTGGCGATCGCCGAGCAGTTGGCGGCCCACCTGGGCGGCGAACTGCAGCTCGCCAATCGCAGCGAAGGCGGGTTGCGGGCGAGCCTGGTGCTGCCTCTCATTGCCTGAGGCAAAGCGGAGCGCATGCCCTTCGCACCGCAGCTGAACCAGTCAGCTTGAATGCCGGCCGCGACGCAGCGGGGTCAGCCGCTGCTGGGGCCGGTGGCGTCGCCGAACCAGCACAACGCATCCAGCTCTGTCGGCGACAGATAGCGCACGATGATCTCCGCTTCGTCCGGCGGATGGATCAGGCGCACGGCGGTCGTCGCCTGATGCTCCTGGTAATGCGTCTTGGCGGCATGGCAGGCGCCGGCGATCGCATCGGCACGCGACGAGTACGCCACCGGCGGCGCGTCGGACGCTTCCGCGCGCACGCACCAGGCGCCAGGCTGTTCTTCGATGACGTCGTAAAACTGCACTGTCCTGGCGACTCGACCGTCGCGCCCCCCCTTGTTGCTCCTGGCGTGGAGAATAGCTTGCCGGAGCGCGGAAGACGCAAGTTGGTGCGCCAAATGTCGCAGCCGTGAAACCTCCGCCCAGCGTAGGGGCCGAGCGCGATCCGGCCGAGGATCGGGAGCGCCGACCGTGTCGCTGGGCCGGAAGCGATATCGAGCCTTGGTTGGGCTGACGGGAACAGGAAGGCCTCGGTTTGGCCCGCCCTGGCGCCGGGCCGGGGTGGGCGAGGACAACGCACTGGCGATGGCGATCGCCGCGAGCGCCGATCGCGCTTGCCTCGACTCGGGACGGGACGGTGTGGAAGATCATGAGAGCGTGGACGCGGGCGACGCGTCGGCCAGGAGCTCGTCGAGGATGCGCATCATGTGGAATGATCCGGCGACCTCGCGGCTCATGTACCGTCTCAGTGCTCTTTGGGCGTCGGCTTATGCGGTCTTCAGCATCCATGGCTCGGCGACGTACACGCTCTACTTGCCGCACAAGGTCGGCCACTACCTGCCGGCCATCATCGCTTTCGGTTGCTGGCTATGGGCCCTTCATTGCGCACTGCTGTACCGGACCGATGCGTCTATCCGCACCCGACTGGATCTAAGGCTGCTCTTGCCATTGTTCCCGATGGCCTTGGCATCCAGCCTGATCTGCTATCTGCGCTACCTGGAGCAGCGCTAGGCAGCAGCGTTCGGGCCGGGCGATCCGACCTTCAGTGGTGCGATAAGCCGAAGCCCGGGACGAGTCCAGCGTCAAGTTCGCAGACGTTTGGCTGCGAACTTGAGGCGACGGACGACGAGCACGACTCGATCATCGTCGCAGCGAGGCCGGGCCGTAGCGCTCAGCCTTCGTACTTTCGGTCGCCCTTGTACCAATTGCCGTCGGGCCGGCGATACCAATCGGGCGACTGCGCCGGACCGAGCGCGCCGGGACCGGTCCGGCTCTCGTCGATGTAGGTGATCTTGTCGATAGGCACCCAGACATCGTGGTTGTAGGTCGTGCTGTACAGGGTCAGGGAGCCATTGGGAAAGTCGACGTGCTTGAGCTTGCCCTGCTTCGCCGTCTGCGAGATCGCCCCTGGGAACTGACCCCAGATCATCAGATACTCGCCGAGCGGAATCCGCTTGATCTGTTGTTCGATGGTCTCGGGCGCACTCTCCTCGTTGTCCACCGCCACACCGTGGACCTCGGCGAGCGATAGCTGCAAGGGTTCTCCCGATTGGACGTCGAGCAGGAAGATCTTGTCGGTGCCCACATCGATGTTCTCGATGAACGCCTCCAAGGCTCTGCCGTCGTTCAACCAGATCGTTGCGTAGTCGCCGGGACGCATCGCTTGCAACACCTGTTGTCCGTCCATTTGCATCTCCCGATGCCGTTGAGGGATCGCGTTGCAGGCATGCTAGCGCCGATGCACGGAAAACCGCTGCGCACTTCGACACGCAGGTTTCAAGCGCGAGTCACGAATACCGAAATCCGGAATGCGATGAGCGGCACCGTTTCGGCCGGAGGAGCGATCTCGAAGTCGTCCGGATTTTTCCGGGACGTCGTCGGTGTTCGCGCGGTCGCCCCGTTTCAATCGCAGCGAAACCTCGCGATGGTGAGCAAGCGTCGAGACCTCGTCATTTCGACTATGCAGCGGCTTGCGCCCTGACCAGATAGCCGATCATCGAGACGATCAGCCAGATGGAGGCGAAGGTAATGGGCGCGGCCAGCAGTGCCCTCCACCTCCATCCGGTGCCGCTGACTTTCGATGGCTTCTGCAGTCCCGCCACGATGTAGACGGATCGATTGCCGATGTAGACCGACAGCAATACCGCGAGCGCATAGGACGCATAGGTCAGCAGGCTGCTGCCGAACTTCGCTCCGACATAGCCAACGGCGGCGACGAGCGTGGTCCACTCGACCACGCGGAAAACCTCTTCCGATAGCCGTCTGAGTTTGTATTCGAAGCCGATTTCCTTATTCAGCCCTGCCCAATCCCTGGTTTCGCGGTTCATGGAGGTTCCTGCTTCGGTCGTGGACTGATGAGCACAACGCGGACGCCGCTCCATGCCGGCCATGGCCCGGCACCAGGGCGACGATCCGCGTTAGGTGGGTAGGTCGTGCGGTGAGCGAAGCCAGCATTACTGGGACGATGGGCGAATGCGTTGCCCTTTCGTAGGCTCGCCTCGCGTCACCCGCGTGCCGTCGGCAAGGTAGTCGGTGAACTGCGCGGGCAGCGCGGTCGAGCCGTTGAACTTCGGGCCGTCCTGCAACTGATAGTGCAGATGCGCTTCCGAGGAATGGCCGCTGTTGCCGCATTCGCCCAGGCGGTCGCCGGCGTCCACGCGGTCGCCCCGTTTCACGCGCAGCGAACCCTTGCGTAGGTGGGCGAGCATCGAGAACTCGCCATTGCCGTGATCGATGATCACGCGGTTACCGGTCAGATCTCCGGCATTCAACCTGCCCGGCGGATTGTCGGCGACATAGTCCACCACCTCGACGACTTCGCCCGCGGCCGGCGCCAGGATAGGCTTGCCGAAGCAATAGTAATCTTCATTGCGAAGTCCATCGCCGGCATGAGTGGCGTTGCCGCGAACGACGGCCAAGTCGGCGGCGAAACGCTGGCCGGCGAACTCGGCATGGTAGTTCTGTTCGAGCGTGCGGCCGCCCCAGAACACCATGAACTCTTCGTCGAACGGCAGCTGCAGCGCGGTCCTGGTCCGATAGTCGAGGTGCTTGCTCGGTGCCGCCTGTTTTTGCACCTTCGGCTCCGGGAGGATGCTGAAACTGCTGACCTTGCCGTCGTGCGCGAACGACCAGCTCACCACATAGACGTCCGAAGACTTCTCGAAACGGACGCGGCGCTTGTAAACGCTGGCGAGGGGGTCGGCGCTGACCGACTCTTCGATCACGGCTTTCTCGGCGCCAAGCTGAGTATCGAGTTGATCGCGAAAGCTCGCGAGATCATCGCGGGATTTAATAGCGCGCCGCATGGTGTCGTCGAAACTATCCCATACGGTGTCGATTCGTTTCGCATAGAAGGCGGCGGTCAGATCGGCGCCGGCTTTGCGCGCATCCAGTGCATGCGCGGTCGTTGCATGAAGAAGTGCGGACAGCAGGACGAGCAAGAGATAGCGCTTCATATCGCAGCTCCTGTATCGCATCAGCCTTCCTGATGCTCTAGATCGCGATTTAGCGCGATCGCGAACCCGCGACAGCGCCGCTTGTCCCAATTTCGACACGCATGCCAGCCAGAAGAAGCAGTCGAACGTTCGTCGTGGAACTCGACGCGATAGGCGATCGATGCGCAAATAGGAAAACGCAGAACGGGGCCCGCGGCGGACGCGCTTGCAGCGATTCCCGTTATGGCTTCAATGCCGTGCGGATGCGCCGCAGCAGAGCCGCCATGCTGGCCGGATGCAGCGGTTTGTTATCGGCATGTTAGTCTTCGTGAGTAAAGTGAAGGCCGAGCGTCCGCGTAGCGCGAACCCAAGGAATGGACTCATGAGACAGACAGGCAAGTGGATGGTTCTCGGCGCGTTTCTGGTTTTCGCCGCGGCCGCCGCGCGGGCTCAAGGAGCCACCGATATCGGTGCCAGCATCGACATATCGTCGTACCGGTTGAATCCGCCGGCCTATCCCCCGGAGGCTATCGACGCCTGCGTCGGCGGCACGGTGATCGTGCTGGTCGACATCGACAAGGACGGTCAACACAGCAAGGCCGTGGTCGAACGCTCCAGCGGTTACGCCTATTTCGACCAGGCCGCCATCGAGGCAAGCAAACGCTGGAAATACCACCCGGGGACGGAGAACGGCCAGCGCGTGCCCGGCAGGTTGCGCATGCCCGTGGATTTCGCCGAGTACGAAGGCTGTTGGACGGCCGACCCGGATGTCGAGGCCCGTGTCGCGGCCGCTTCATTGAATGAGCATCCACCGAAATGGCCGGCGATCGTCGCAGAGAAACACCTGAGCGGCCTGGTCGTGCTGCTGATCCAGGTCGACAAGGACGGCGCCCGGAAGAACGTGAAAGTCGGGGTGTCCAGCGGCGATGAGGACATCGACCAGGCGGCCATGCTCGCGGCGCTCGAGTGGGAGTTCCAGCCCGCAACGCTGAAAGGCAAGCCGGTGCGATCCCTGCTGCAAGTGCCGCTGCCTTACGGAAAACACAAGACGCGCTGAGGCGTCTTCGATACGCCCTTCCCATCCATCATCGCTGGATTGAACCCTATGAAACCTGCAGGTTGGGCCGCGCTGTTGGGCGCGCTCGTGCTGTTTGCGACCGATGCGGCCGCACAGGATATGCCGAGTTACGATGCGACCGTCGACCAAGCCTCGAAACTCCGCCATCGCCCCATCTATCCGCGCGAGGCGATCAAGGCCTGCGTCTCCGGTACGGTGGTGATGATCATCGATGTCGCGGCCGACGGTAGCTTCATCGAAGCCGTGGTGGAGAAATCCAGCCGCAACGCCCACCTCGACCGAGCCGCATTGGAAGCCGCGCGCCACTGGAAGTATTACCCGGCAAGTGACGAGAAGGGCGCGCGCGTCGCAGACAAGATACGCATCCCCATCGATTTCGAAGAGCACGAAAGCTGCTGGACCCGGCTGGTTCCCGACACACCGGCCCGACCCGAGCCGTCCTCGGTAGAGCGCTCCCCACCGCGATGGCCTGCCATCGTCGACGAGAACGGGCTGAGCGGCGAGGTCGTGTTGCTGGTGTTGCTCGAAGAAGACGGCTGGAAGCATGCGGTCCGGGTCGCAACCAGCAGCGGCGCCCCGGACATCGACTACGCCGCCGTGGATGCAGCGGAGAACTGGAGATATGAGCCGGCGCTGCTCGATGGCAAGCCCGTGCGCACGGTTCTGCGTTTGCACATGCGTTACGGCAAAGGCGAGCCTGGTTCGCGTTGACAAAGCGTCTCGGGGGCAGCGAGCTCGGTGTGAGCCGGGGCTCGATCTGGATCGCACCAGAGGTAAACGAATCGACATTCGGAGATCGGCCTGTCCCCACCGTGGCCAATACGCTGATTTAAAAAGTTCGCGAGCGGGTGCTGCCAAATCGTGGAGCTTCAGTTGGCGTAGGACGGAATCAAGCCCGCCCTACGCAACCTCCACGTTAGCGCGATGCGTATGCATCCCAAAGCGGCCCTTCCATCCTGCCGCTAAAGATGAGAGTGGCGCCGTCAGAAACCGGCTCGTACCCGCACGAAAAAGAGCGAACTCCGTACTTGAGCGCCAACCGTTCCGCTCCATGTCTCAGTGATGTCGCCGTCTGCCCCGATGCAGAAGTCGTGTCCTTCCACTCGAAGATGATCAGAGCATCGGTAACTCCTTCCGCACAGATCAACTGGACTAACGGCTGGGAAATTGAAGCCTCGCCAATCAAAAGTCTATTTGCTCTCAAGCTCAACATCCCAGGAGAGGGCGGCTGTGCTGAACTGAAGACGGAAATATAATCACCCAGGTTGGCACCGGTCTCCATCTCAAGCTCGCTTGCCGAAAGATCAAAAGGCGGCTCTGTGGAAAGGAGCTCCGCTACAAGCGGTTCTAACGCACCTACCGGAACCACTTCGAACACTAGTTCTATTAATTGACCCATTGTGGCCCTGCCTTCTCCTGAAGTGCTTCAACAAATCCTTTGATGGTGCCATCCATCGAGTGAATTAGTTGCGTTCGTCTCCTCTGTCCGGAGCCACCCAAAGCACAGCGCTACGGTCCAAGCCAAGAGAGTCAATGACTTCATCAATCACCTCTTCCCGCCTACTCGCGGAATCAAGGCGCAAAGTAAATTGCCCTGCCTGCTGATGAAGAAAGGAAATTAGCTCAATGACGGATCCAGACTTCAATTGCGCACCGATGGATCTCCAGGGCCCGAGACCCGGCTCATCGCCTTCCAGCAAACTTCTACCGAAGTAACCCGTTAGTAGTAACTCACCCAATTGCAGGGTCGCCAGTTCAATGTAATCACCGCTGGGCCAAAGAGTGCTCGGGGAAAGCGGGGTCATTGTTAGATCGCTCAAATAATCGTGGGGCAGTATCGTGTCACCACGCGACGAAATCGCCCCGGCAGGAGCGCGCCTTCGTGTGGCCGGACTTTGGACCAACAAATTAAAAGTAGTTTCTCGGTCGGAACTTAACGAGCCGACCTCGGTCGTAAAGCAGAGCATCAGCGCACAAAATACTTGACTCCTTGCTTGCAAGCGCCAGTTGCATCGCGACCAGCAACCAACGACCCAAAAAAGACAACGCGATGCAGGCCCTGAGCTTCATGCGCAGCCAGGAAGTGAACGTGCCCTATCAGGCCGACGGGGAGGCTACAAAAGGTCCGGCGCCATCAATGCTGAAGATCCATGGCTCAATAGCCGACACAGAAAAGACTTCCAGCACCTGGCCTGTGGCAAAAACCAGCGCCGGATCGAAGCCAGCAGTGGAGCTCTGGCTGCGGCATTCAACGATCGTCTTTCCGGCGAGAACGGATTGAAGTAAAGGAACGTCAACTTCGTCAGATCCGATCAGGAACTTCCCTGTGTCGAGCACCCGCCACGCGGTCAGTAGTCTCAGATGCCATCCTAGGCCGTGAATCAGGAGGCAAGGATCTGTGTAGGTCACACTCCTAACCACGAGCGGAAGCCGCCCAGCTAGCATTCTCATGCTATCCGAATTCGTGCTCAATCCCGTTGCTCCACATGTGTTCTCTCCCGAACGTAATTCCGACGTTCTGCGGTTGTCGCTCCCCGTGGAGGGTGTGGCACTATCCGTCCTCGATGCAGGACCCTTTTCCCATTGGCTAAGTATTGTGGTGGACAGGCACTGGCGAGGTGGTGTTGCTGGTGCTGCTTAACGAAGACGGTTCAACGCACTCTGTCAGGGGCGAAACAACCAGCGGCGATCCGGCTATAGGTGCCGCCGCAGAGTTCGCGGCGAAGAACTGGAAGTATCTGCCGGCGATGCTCGGCGGTAAGCCGGCGCGCAGCGTTCTTCGGATGCACCTGCACTACGGCAAGAATACGCCTGAGGGCTTTCGTTGAGTGGCGTATGAGCGGCTACGTTGTTCACCACCTTGTCATGCAACCTCTGTGAATCACTCTGGGCTTACTACGTCAAAGCTAACGTGCTTTGAAGGGGTCATGCATGCTCGATGCTCATTGCATCTACTGTTATGACTCCGAGAGTGACGTCGAGAGAGTCTACGAACTCAGCTTCATAGATTCCATTTTCGGCATCCAGTATTAAAAGGATGACTCCTTTAGCACCCTTCCTAATGCGCTCGTTCAATGTCTGTTTGGCTATCACGATGTCATACTCTTTAAAGGTCGGTTTCATTTTTTTGCGGGGATTATTGTGGTTAATCTGACAACGCCGTCTTTGTTTGATTTTAGCCAGGCCGTAGTGACATCTATTTTTTTGCCATTTGCCCCGGTTATGCTAATTATTTGATTGTATTTAGTTCCGTATTCATTAACTCCGGTTACGGTGGCTTTTTTGGAGCTAAATGATATTTGTTTTGCGAGATCTGGCATGTTCTTGCGAGTAAAGCCCAGAGCCTGTTCAAACCACTTTGCTTTTGCGCCGCCGACAGCGTGATCAGGGTTTAGGATGTATCTTTCAAGTTTCGAGGCAACACTCATTCTTGACAGGCGAATGGCTTGGGCAACTCGAAAGATACTAATTATCCCAGTAGCAACGCGCTCCATTGGTATGAGAGAAGCAACGGCTTCCGCGTATGGCTCCTGTGCTCTAGCGATGCTGTCGGGTACATCCATTGGGCTACAGCCCGGTTGCTGAGCGCACGAACTGTAAGCACTAAGATACTTGGATGAGTAATCTAGCCCATTGCGCCCGTCGGGGTCGACAAAACGGTAAGGGCTATTGTTTGCGTAGGAATAGCGATTGAAGTTGCCGCCATCATTATTGTTCGCGGAAACCGGGTCGATCGATAAAAATCTTCCCACGGATGAATCATAGTAGCGCTGCTGCATATAAGTCAGCCCAGTCGCGCCATCCATGACATGACCGGTGTATCCAACGCCGTCGTATGCAGGCTTACTGACGGCGGCTCCGTATGGCTCCCATTCGGTCGGATCGAGGACCGTTCTGTTCGCGTCTGTCGCAGCGACCGGGCTACCGAGGGCGTCGGTATGTTGATACTTCACTGCCCATGCACCCGCGTCCGTACGCTCGCGCTGGGCGAGCTGACTGCCGGCGAGGTAGACGTACTCGGTTTCCTTGTTGGTCGCCTCGTTGACGCGTCGAACCAATTGGCCGGACTTCGCGTAGTGACTCGTTACATTCCCGTTGGCCCCTGCGGTAAGCACGCGCAAGCCACCGGCATCGTAGAGATAGCGCTCCAGAATCCCGGTGGATGCGGTTGGCGCGGGCGTACTGTCGTCCGGAATGAAGATTCCGCCACCGCCGCCGGGTTCGGATGGTTCCAGGCAGCCAGGGCCTGAGGTGCAGGTCGAAGCGGGAGTGGACGCGGCCGCTCGAACTTCGCGCAGGTGATTGCCGTAGTCGAAGTCGTAGGTCACGCCATTCTTGTTCGACAGGTTGCCCTGTACGTCGTAACCCAAGCCGATGACGGTGGCGCCGCCTGCATTCTGGACGTTCGTCAGCTGATTGCGCGAGTCATAGTAGTAGCGATGGTCCTTGACGCCGCCCAGCGACCAGGTCCGCATATTGTCGAGGGCGTCGTAGCTGAAGCGGTGCCAGCAGTCCCCGCCGAAGCTGCAAGAGCCTGCGGCGGTGAGCCGGTTCAGGTCGTCATAGGCCATCCAACGGCTGTAGTGGTCGCCCCTCAAGCGATCCAGAATCTGCGATACGTTGCCAGCGGCATCGAATCCGGTCTCGTGATCGAGCACACCCACGTCGGTATTGCGCGCCGGCAGCTGCCGGGCGTTCTGGGCCATGGTGTGCTGGATGCCGTTGCCGTAGCGGAAAGCCTGGATCGCGCCATTCGGGTAGTAACCGATGTCCGATGCATACACCTGGCCGGACGTATCCCGCACGGTTTTGGACTGGCCCACGGCATTGGGCAGGTACTCGACGACCAGGCCGCTGGGGTAGGTCGTCCGGCTCATGCTGCCATTCGCGTCATAGGCGTAGCCGACCGCCGCGGCCGGTACACCCGGGCGAGTGACCGACTCGCTCTCGAGCATGCGACGCCGGTTATAGCTATAACCGTTGACTACGGGGTCGCCTTGATTCGCGCTGTTGTACGTCGTCAATACCTGAGGCAACCCGTCCGGAGTATAGGTCCAGGTTTGGTTGCCACGGCCGTCGGGGAAGTTCAGCGCGGTCAACCGGTTGCGGACGTCGTAGCCGCGTCCGACGGCCCGTCCCGAGGACTGCGCCTCGGGGCGGTTACAGGCAGTGGTGCTGGGCAGGTTCAGCCCGCTGGCGGACCACGCCAGGTTGCCGGCCGCGTCGTACTCCATCACGGTCGAGCCGGTTTCCGGTTCGATCACTTTGCAAAGGCGCTGATGTTGGTCGTAGACGTATCGACGCGCCAGCGCCAAGGGGGCGGGCACGCCGTATACACCCGAGCCGTTCAGTAGCGGGTTGGAACCGCCTTCCGGCGAGATGCCATGGATATAGATCTTCTTGTTGGCATGCTCCTGCCGCATCGCCGACGTCAATGGAATCGAAAACCGATAGGCCGCGCCTTGAGCGTGGCACGCCGCCGCGACCGCCGGTTCGCTGGACTGATTGGCGGTTTGCACGGCGACAAATGTCCCGGAGCCGTAGGCGCCTCCCACGTACATATGCACGTCGATGGACTGATTCCTGCCGGTCGAACAGGCCCAGCCGAAGACCTTGTACTCACCGTTGGCGAGGCCGACGCTATCGATGGAACCGGTGACTTCCGTTTGCGCCACCGTGATTGATACCGGTGCCGATGAGGTCGCCCCGCCATTGTTGTCGACGGCTTTCGCGTAGACCGAGTAAGTGCCTACCGCTACGTTGTTTACGGTGATCTGATAAGGCGCACTCGTTGCGGTGCCGATATGGGTTCCATTGGCGTAATACTCGACCCGAACGACTTGCCCATCCGGATCCGAGGCGTTCGCGGTCCAGGTCATGGTCGCCGGAGCGATGAAAGGCCCCCCAACCGGAGCGTTGATCGTCACTGTCGGCGGATTGCCGCCCGGCGCGATGACCTGGATCGTAATGGTTTCGCTGGCACCGGCTCCGTCCGCAACCGCCTGGCCGGTGAAGTGATGGGTGCCTATCTGCAGGCCGGTAAAGGTATGAGACAGCCCATACGGGTTGCTCGCGACCAACTGCCCGTTGTGGAACAGATTGACTTGCTGGATCGGAATGCCGTCGTCGTCGTTGTACCCGTTAAGGCCTATCGTGACGGTGGCTGGCGCAACGACATTGCCGTACTCCGAGGACGTCATGGTGACGTAGGTGGCGCGGGCATCGGTGACGGCGCCGATCAGCAACAGTGTCAGCAGCAGTCGGGAAATCATTGAATACAGCATCGGATTCGGTCCTTCAGGTCCAGGGCGCTGGAACGCTCGAAATCGCTGCGAGCTTCAGTCTTCGTGTCGACGAGTGCGAACTCAGCCTTCAGGGCCGGAGCGAATCATCTCCAGCGGTTTCCCGAAGATGTCTCGATTGATGGTCGTCGACACGCCCGCGGGCGAATCTATGCCCAGGGGGGCGTCATAAGACGGTTGGTCGAAGACCTGGAATCGTTGCGTGGATACCTTCTGGCGTGGATCGGTGATCCGTCGCTGGAAACCCGTCAGGTACTCGGTGGTCGTGGCCAGGACGCCCAGCTCGCTGTCCTGTTCCACACGCGTGACCCGGTCCAGCGCGTCATAGAAGGTGCGGGTGCCCTGAGCGACATCGCCGAAGTTGCCGACGTTCCGTAGCGGATAAGACTGGAAGTTCAGCCGGCCGTTGGAGTCGTAACGTTTGACGACCTGGCTCAAGGTCCCGGCCGTGTCGGCGGCGTCGTGCTGCTCTTCCAGTACCGGCCGCCACAGTGCGTCCATGTACAAATTGATATGTTTGTTGCCTTCGACACGACTGCTGCGCCAATGTCCGGCAGGCAGGCCATGTTCATCGGTGGCAATCTGCTGGAACGACAGCGAGACCGGGTTCCAGGCCGTACTGTCGCCGGTGGGGTAGGCGATGCTGGCCAAACGTCCCATGGCGTCATAGCCATAATTGGTGGCGAAGCCATTTTCGTCGGTTACCGAGTCGATCCAACCTCTGTCGTTGACGACTGCCGATTGCGACGTGCCACCGGGGTAGTTGATGTTCTGCGGCACTCCGCGTTTCCAGTTCGAAAAACTGGTGCTCTGATTCAAGCCGTCGGCCACGCTCTGCAATGTCGCATCCGGGTTGTAAGCCAGCGTCTGGATGGTTTTGCCGAAGGAACGGATTTCGGTCGGCAGCGCGGTCGTGGAGTGGTAGAGGGTTTCCTCGCTCAGTACGCCGTCGACGCTGGTCGACCTGACCTGCCCCAAAGTCCAGCTCGCCAGATTGTCGTGATAAGCGGTGGTCTGTACCTTCGAGGAGCCGAGCGAGCTCCACTTCCTCTCCGCGACGGGCCGGGCGAAGCTGTCGAACTGGTTGACATATGAGCTGAACTCGACGCCGTCCTGCACGATGGTGTTGCGTCTGATCGGACGGATGCGGACGGAGCTGGAGTCGTCGGAGCCCGTCAGGACGCCGTAGATGTCCGGAAACGGCATCGAAGATATCTCGCTTTCGGACACGTACTCGGAGGTCTGCGTTCTAAGCACGGTTCCATCGGCCTTTTTGATGGTCGTACCGAGCAGGCGGCCGTCATTGACCAGCCACAGCGCCCCATACTTCTGCTCCTGAACGCTTCCATCGGGCTGAGTAACCCATACCCGCTTCCAGTCGCGGCAGGAAGTGCAAGGTATCTGATTGACGCGGCCGAACTCTTGTGGAACTTCGTATTCGTAGGTCCATTGCATGGCCGGCAAGCCGGGTCCTGCAATGGTTTTGGTGGCCAACGAATAGTTGTCGAAATACTCGGGGATACCCAGCGAGTAGTACTCGTTGCCCATGTTGTCGCGATGATCGAACACGCAGGCGTTGGCCGGTGTGCCGTTCTTCAGGTGGCGCATGAAGTTGAATCGGAACGTGCCCAGGGCGCCCGAGGGGTGGGTGATCTGCACCCCGAGCATGTCCACCGGCTCGATGGGCTGCGCACAACGCAGGTTGGCGTCGAGGCCTTGGTACTGGGGCAACAGCAATGCGTTGCTGATGACGCCGTTCTCACCGTAAAAACGGTACTGCCAGGACGACCCATCCGGCTGGGTCACGCGAGACAGAAGTTTCTCGGGGTGGTAATCGCCGATCGTCTGTACGGCGTACTCGTAGGTCCATTGGCGGCCATCGGCGGTCGCGCTGGTCACCCGTCCGTCGGTATACGCCAGTTGTATCGAACGGCCGTCGCTGGAGATGATGCTGGCGAGCTTGTCGCCCGAGTAATTATAAGCGACCCAATTGCCGTGCCTGTCCTCGACTCGGCTGGCCATCAGAAAGACCTTGACGCGCCCGATCATGGCGCTGCCGTCCTCGGATCCGTACTTGCTGACCACCGGGGCTTCGCGTTCGATACCGACATCGAAGGTGTAGCGATTGCCCTGGGTATCGACGGCGATGAAGCCTTCGCCCGGGTAACCGTTGCTGGTATTGGGTTTGCAGCGGAATCGATGATCCGAACGTGTGCCCCACATATACGCATTGCCGTCGCTGGGGGCGACGGTATTCGCCAAGAGAAGAAGCATTTCGGTATCCCCGCCTCCCGGGATATGCATATAGGTTCCGCTCCAGATATCCGAGGTGCTGAACGGGGCCGGTGCGTTCGGATACCAGACCTGTGAGCATCTCGGCGTAGTGCCCGTGCCCGACAGGTTCCATTTGTCGTTCGACGAGAACACGCCGTACAGGTAGGGAACATCGATATCCCAAGCGCCGAATCCGCCCAGCACGCGTGCTTCCTTGCGCGACTCGACCTTGAAACGCCGGCCAAGGCGTACAGGAAGGGCGTTGTTGCCCGGGAGATCGATATCGGTCGCGACGAATTCGGTGGAGCCGTTGTAGAGGCTCACGCTTTCGCCCATCAGATCGGACTGCAGTGGGCTGACCATCTCGGCCGAACGTACGCGTTTGGAGTACTCCTCCAACGGCGCCACCGGCGTACGGGCGTGCGCCGCCCCCATCGCGATAACCACGGCGGCGGCCAGCGCGCAAGCTGCGCGCCGTTCGATCGATCCCTTCATGCTGTCCCCTTCCGCGCCCTGAGCGGGCGGCTGTGTCAATCAACGGATTCCCAGTACAACAACACCTTGTCCCAAACGCTGAGAAGCCGCAGCCTTGGATGGCTGCGGGTCCGCATTGGGATAGATCTATTCGTCTTCAGTCGGCGAAGAATGCCCGGTCCTTGTGCTCATGTGCTTCCTGCTGCAGCGGATGCTTCGTGCTCGCCTGGACGGCGCCGGTGACTTGCCCCTACCCACCTGGCGTTCGTGATCAGATTCTTAACCTGTGACGATGTGTTCGCAAGAGCCGATCGGCCCTGGCTGCATATCTAGCCGTACTTGGGCCGATCTGAAACCGCTTATAGCCGGCAAGAAAGCATGCCGCTATATGTGCTTTCTTCTGGCCGCATATCGGCTTGGAGGTACCGGCGAGCTTAATGCAGGGACTATCCGGGCGGATGTAGGAAAATTCTGATTCGGCGTAGATTCGCCCCCGGTTAATCGTCGCTCCGCTTCCGCTCGGCGCCTCCTGCCTGTAGCTCGGGTGGCGACTCAGTCCACAGGCCGCAACCAGCATGCGCGGTTTATTCAAGCCGCCAGCCCCGCGTCGGGTCAGCATGCTGGCCTCGTCGATGCCTGGGTTGAAGATGAAAGACTGGATGTTGCGCTGGTATGCGCCGTTGTTCCTGCTCGGGTTCGTCGGCACGGCCGCATGGTGGGTCGGTTACCGTCACGGCAATGCGTTGTGGTTGTTGCCTCTGCTGGGTCTGGCGGTGGCGCTGTCCTTTCTGGCCGAACGCCGTTGGCCGTACGACCCGCACTTCAACCAGGACCACGGCGACCGGGGCCGCGATGTCGCGCACGCGCTGGTCAATGAGGCGCTGAACCTCCTATCGATCGCGTTTGTTCCGCTGTTGGCGGCGTGGATGCCGTGGCGATATTGGCCTTCGGACTGGCCGTTTGCGTTACAACTGGTGACGGCGATCGTCGCCGCCGACCTCGGCGTTACCCTCATGCACTACGCCAGCCATCGCATCGACTGGCTGTGGCGCTTGCACGCAGTGCACCACAGCGTGACCCGGATGTACGGCTTCAACGGTCTGATGAAACACCCGCTGCACCAGGCGATCGAAGCGGTGGGCGGGGTATTGCCGTTGTTGTTGCTCGGCCTGCCGTACCCGGTCGCTGCGGTGCTGGCGTTCGCCATCGCCATCCAGTTGCTGTTGCAGCATTCCAACGTCGACATGCGCCCCGGCCTGTTGGGTCGGCTGATGGCCTGGGCGCCGCTGCACCGCTTCCATCATCTGCGCTACGGGGCCGCCGGCGACGTCAACTTCGGCCTGTTCTTTACTGTCTGGGATCGGTTGCTGGGCACCGCTTTCGATGCGCCCGGTTATCGGCTGGGGAGTCGCGACGTGGGGATCGGCACTCAGCCGGATTACCCGCGCGACTATGTCGGCCAGTTGCTGGCGCCGTTCCGCGCGCTGCCGCAAGGTGAGGTGCCGGCGTTGCCGGGGGAACTGTTGCGGGCGCGCGTTCGGCGCGGTTAGCGATATGCCTGCAGTTGCAAGCCGTGTAACTGCGCCGCGCCGATCCCGAACATGCGTCGCAAGTTGCGCGACAGATGCGGCAAGTCGGCGAAACCCGCCGCGTGCGCGCTGGCGGTGAGGCTGTCGCCGGCCAGGAAGCGCGCCAAGGCGTGATGCAGGCGTCGCCACAACACCCAGCCGCGCAACGTAATCGCCAGGTCGGATTGGAAGCGGCGGTGCAACTGGCTCGGCGAGAGATGCGCGGCCTCGGCGATGTCGGCGGCGCAGACGCTGTCGGGCAGGCGCGCAACGACCTCGGCGATGGCCGCCTGCAGGCGGCGGTCGAGGGGCTGCGCCCGGCAGAGCTCGGGCAACAGGGGCTGCAGCGCCGACAGCCGGGCCGGCAGCCGCGGCAATCGCTGCAGGATCGCTTTCACATCGGCATGGCCGGGTTCGAGATAGACCGTGCAGCCTTCGCTGGGCGCGGCCAACACCGCATGCGGCTGAAACGAAGGCAGCCACAGGCGCTGGCCCGAGCGTCGTTCGCCGTCAATCTCGACCCGCCACGGCGCGCCTTCGCTGAGCAGCAGTTGATGGGCGTAATGAGCGTGGCGGCCACTGCCGCCGGCCCGGCCCTGCAGCACCGCGACGTGCTCACCGAGCAACAGGGTGCCGGTCCAGGCGGGATCGGTCAGGGAGGCAGGCATGGGGGCTCGGGTTCGGCGCGATGCGTAGACGACGTCAGTCTAGCGTTCCAGGGGACGCTGCATCGTTCGGCCAGGCGTCGAGTCGCGTGGGTGCTGAATCGCTCAGGCCAGCGCCCGACGAATCGCGAAAGCCAGCAACTGTTCGAGTGCGTTCTGCGATCGCTCGCCGGGTTCGACGATCGACACCCAACCGTTCGCGCCATAGGCCGGGTGCGGAATCAGCGTGTCGACGGCGGCGAAGTCGAAGTCGCTGCGACGATCGGCCAGCTCTCTCGGACCGAAACCGAACAACTCCTCGAACTTCGCCTTGCCGACATCGAGGTTGACCCGGTATAGGCCGCGATCGAGTCGTGACTCCTCGTCGAAGCCACGGTAGTCCTTGGTGACGATCGTGACGAACGGCATTTTCTTCGCTTGCCCGTCGGCGCCCACGGCGAAGCAGAAGGTATCGCCCCAGGCCATCTCCGGGCTGCCGTCTTCGCGCGCCGCCACCTGGATCCGGACCGAGCCGTTTGCAGCGAGATACTGCCGAATTTCGTCTTGGGTCATGAGCCTGCCTCAGCGTTCTGCGGGCAGGGATTCTAGCAATCGGGCCTGCGCGGAAGGCCGCCATTCGGCTCAGTCCATGGCGAGCTCGGGAATGCTCCTCATCTCGGTTCGTGCGGGCGGCCTGTCGGATAATCCATTCGAACCAGAACCGGGCAGTGGCCTGCCCGGCCCAGATGCCCGGCGTCCCAGCGAGAGCATTCTCATGCGAATCGACAACCTGTTTGCGAATGCCGCGGCGCCTGCGCAAGGCGAGCGCTTCGAAGCATTGCTTAGCCACAAGAACCTGGTGATCGAGCGCATCGTAAGTTCGGCGGAGATCACTCCGACGCAATACGTGCAAACCGAGGACGAATGGGTGGCGATGCTGCAGGGCGAGGCGACGCTCGAGGTCGCAGGCGAGGCCGTCGAGCTGCGTTCCGGCGACTACCTGTTCCTGCCTGCCGGTACGCCGCATACCGTGCGCCGTGTTTCCGAGGGCACGCTGTGGTTGGCGATTCACTTGCATTGATGGCGGGCGCGGCCGTTTGCGCACGCATCCTCATCTATTCATGGCCGCGGGGCGGCGCGACGATCGCTTTGCCGGCCGTCCTTAGCCAGACGAAGGGATCGCGCTTGCCGAGACTTCCTTCCGCAACCACCGGCAGAACGCATCGACGGCCGGTGCGGTGTCGGCGCCTTGTCGGCGGACGATCCAGAACGCGTAGGCGTTGTCCAGGGAATCGTCGAAGGGCTTGATCAGGCGGCCGCGTTGCAGGTCTTCCTCGACCAAGGGAGCGACGCCCAAGGCGACGCCGTGCCCGGCGACGGCGGCTTCCTGGGCCAGGTACATGCTGGCGAACATCGGGCCTCGGGTCGCATCCACTCCGGTCGCGCCGGAGGCTTCCAGCCAGGCCGCCCAATCCGGCACGCCGGGGCGGCCGGTGGCGCCTTCGTCATGCAGCAGGGTGTGCTGGCGCAGGTCGTCGGGCGAGGCCAGCGGCCGGCGCGCGTCGTTCGCCAGCGCAGGCGCGCACACCGGAAACACCGGCGCATCCATCCAGCGCTCGGCATGGACGCCCGTGTAAGCGCCGGGCCCGTAGCGGATGGCGACGTCGATGCCGTCGCGGACGAAATCGACGCGCTCGTTACCAGTCTCGATGCGCAGTTGGATATCGGCATGGTCGTGGTGAAACCGGTGCAACCTCGGCGCGAGCCATTTCGCCGCGAAGGATTCCACGGTGCTGACGCGCAGATGCGCTGCCGTGGGAACGGCGACCCGGTCCAGGACCCGATCGAGCTGGCCGAACAGTTCGCTCAACGACACCGCCAGCGCTGCGCCTTCAGCGGTCAGCTCGACCGCTCGGTGGCCGCGCTCGAACAGCTTCACGCCGAGGTAGGCCTCCAGGCGCTTCACCTGGTGGCTGACCGCCGCCGGAGTGACGAACAACTGCCCGGCCGCTTCCTGGAAACTCAGGCATCGCGCGGCCGTTTCGAAGGCCCGAAGGGCGTTGAGCGGGGCAGGGGGGCGGGACTTCAAGAGCGCCTCGGATTCGCGGACCGAAGCGTGCATCCTATCAAGTTAGTTTTTCTAATGCGGAACTCAAAACATCTCGTTTGTCGGCGTCCGGGGCGCTGGCAATGATGACCCGTCGCAATGGTGAGTGCCGGTCATGAGAGTCGAGTCCCTGGATTCCGATGTGCTGATGTTCGTCGGCGACGACTACGAGTCGGTCGCCACCGCCTTTCTCGATGGCGGCGATGTCCTGCTCATCGATTCGCTGAGCAGCGCGGAAGATGCGAAGTGGATGCGCAGCGTCCTGTGCGAGGACCTTGGAACGACGGTACGGGCCATCGCCGCGACCCACTACATGAGCGACCACATGGCGGGCTTGCCGCTATTCCCCGACGCGCTCACGCTCGCCCATCGTCATCATCGCCATACCTTTTTGTCGCAGAACCGGCGCGCGGACGATTTCTATCGCGAGCCGAAGCTGGTCTTCGACAGCGTCATGACCCTGCGCTGGGGTGCGCACGAACTGCGCTTCTTGCATAACCCCGGCAAGACCATGGACCACGTCAGCGTCGACGTGCCCACCGCCGACCTGGTCTGCGTTGGCGACAACATCGTCGGCAACATCGTCTACCTGTCCAAGGCGGACCCCGCGCTGATCCGTGCCGCCATCGGCCGGATACGCCAGTTCGGCCGAAGCAGGGTGATCGGCGGACACATGGGGCGATTCCCCGCCACCGTACTCGACAACGCGATCCATTACCTGGATCGGCTGCGAGACCAGGTCATCCGCATTCGCAACGAAGCCGCAGGACAGGACATCGAGCAGGGCCTTGCCGCGATCGCCATCGAAGCCTGCCTGGCACCCCAGGTCGAAGCGACACCGTTCGAGCGCGACTGGCACCAGCGCAACCTCGAGGTGATCCTTGCGCAGTCGGTGTTCGAGCTCGACACGGCGCTGGCCTCGCGGGAGCGCTGCGCATGAGCCGCGACGACGGGACGTTCGGTCGACGCATCCGGCGCCGCGAGTTCCTGCTCGGCTGCGCCGGCCTGGCCGGCGCGACCTTGATCCCCGGCGGTGCCGCGTTCGCGGCGGGCCGCGCCGACGGTTTGCGCATCCAGCGGCTGGCCTGGGCCGGTATCCGCCTGCAACTGCCGCAGGCGACCTTGTTCATCGATCCGCTGGTGAATCCGCAGGAGTGGGGCGCCGCGCTCAAGGATGCCTTGATCCCGGTCGGCGACGCCGTGGGCGATGCGTCGGTTCTCATCACCCATGCGCATGGCGATCACTTCGACGCGAAGGCGGTCGCCGATGCGCTCGGCAACGGCGGTGTCCTCGCGCACCCGGCGGGAACGAACCCGCTGCCGGTGCCCGCCAAGGCGCGGGTGCGGCCGAGCGCGCTGTGGGAGCCGCAACTGATCGGCGACTTCACCGCGACGGCCGTGCCGGCCTCGGACGGCTATGGCGACCCGCAAGTGTCCTGGGTGGTGACGGCAGGCGGGCGCCGCATCTTCCACGGCGGGGACACGCTCTGGCATGGGCATTGGTGGCGGATCGGCCGCCAGTTCGGCCCCTTCGACGCTGCGTTCCTGCCGGTCAACGGCGCGCGCTTCGGTTGGCGCAAACCGGTCAGTGGCCAGCCCGGCGTGCTGACGCCGGAGCAAGCCGTGGCCGCCGCGACCATCCTCGGTGCGAAACGCCTGGTCCCCATCCACTACGGTGTGTCCGGCATAGCCGAGTACGTCGAGGTCGACGACCCGATCGAGCAACTGAAAAAGGCGGCTCGTGGAAAGGCCATCGACATACAGCCGCTGACGCCGGGAGCCTGGGTCGATTGGGGACAGTGAGGACGACTTAAAGATCGACCCGCACACGTCGGACCGCTCGAACGAACAGCGACCTTTCACTCATCGGTGCCGACCGAGCGACTGCACCACGGCAGCTTCTTTTTTCTGCGGGCGAGGCCGGCATCGAGAAGTCGACGGAACTGGCTCAGCGCTGTCGTGGGCGGCGCGGACGATCGTCCTGCGGTGCCTGGACGGCGGGTGTCGATGACGGTGTCCGGATCGGTGCTCGCTTGCCCTGTCCAAGTTCGCGAATCGGCACGTGATAGGCTGAAATCCGAATACAAGGAGAGTGTCAGTTGTGCGAAAAATAGTGCTTGTCGCTGTCGTGATGATTGCCTGCGCGGATCTGGTTTTCGCCGCCCCGCCTTCGAAAAAACCCTTCGTTATCAAGCTGATTCCGCCCGAGCTGGCGACCTGGCCGAGAATGAAGGCGACCGATTTCGGTTGCATGCTCGAGAAGCGTTTCGGAATACAAGACAAGCAATACGGTTGCGCGGCCGATTTCGACCGCATGGACTGGGGTGACGCCTGTCTCGGTGCTACAACTAATTACAATGTCGGGCCGGAACTTCCGCTCAGCGTTTCCAAGTCGCTGCCTTCGCCGATCAGTGAGGTCGACCTTGAGTGGTCGCATGGACAGCTGGAATACCTATCCGTGGTATTCGATCGAAAGGTGAGCGAGCGCGAGGTCGAAGCCATGTTCGGTCTGCGCATCGATGGCCCGAAGCCGGAGAACCTCATATCCGTAGATCTTCAAGATTGCGCGCTGGGAAAATCCTGTCTCATGCTGCAGGGGCTCGAGCACCTGGGCGCGGCCGATCTCGATTGCGGCACTGAGGCTGCGACCGAGCAACCCCTCTAGCCTGATTCAACCGATCGGATCTCGCCTGTCTTGATCCTGTCATGGCCTGGGCATCGAATCCCCGGAACGGCTCAAGTGCCGGGGAGACGAGTCATGGCTTCGTTCCACACTCTTGCGACACCTCGGGTCGCCGCCGTCCCCGAGAGGCTGGCCCGGTACTGGGCCTGCCTTGCGTTCTTGCCGATCGCCTGGTCGGCGAACGCTGGCGCACAGGCCCCGTCGTGGCGGACGGTCAGCGACAAGGACGGCATCCGCCTTGAAGCCCGCAGACTTCCCAGCGAGCGTTTCGACGAGCTTCGCGTCACCACCGCGCTGAAAGCCTCGCCGCAAACCATTGCGGATTACCTGCTCGGCAAGTACCTCGACGAAAAGAACAAGAACATCACCCGCAGCTTCGTCCAGCGCGGACCGGACCAGGCGATCTGGTCCGACGTGCTCAGCACGCCGGTCACCAGCGATCGCTGCTACTCCATGCGTTTCGAGCGGCAAGCCCTGGCTGGCGGCGAGGTGCGGGTGAAGTTCGTGTCCCTCGACTATGTCGGCAGGAAACCCACGCCCGACTGCATTGCGCTGCGCTCGCGCGGCGAGTGGACCATGACACCGACCAGCGCAGGGACGCGACTGACCTATTTGTCGTTGACCGACATCGGCGGCCAGACCCCTGCGTTTCTCGCGCACCGTTCGCTTTCGTCGGCCGCCGTCTCCAGCGTACGCAAAGTGGTCGCGGGCTCGGCGGGGCTGGCCTTGCCGCGGGGCATCGGCGACTGAGCGGTGTTCATGAGGGCACAAGTTCAGCAAGGGGCCGAGCACGGACGGCTTGACTGACTGGGCAGCCAAGCCGTCGGTGATGGAACTCCCCCGAATGGTGGGAAGCTCCGCCCACGATTCAGACTTCGGTTCGCGATCGCATGAGCGATCGAAACGCCCGAGCCCGTGGGGAGCGCTTCAGAAGCAGGGGCCTTGCTCGACCTCGACACGGCCCTGCGAGACGCCGAAGGTCGAGACGATGCCGGTGCAGTCGATCAACCGGGCTCCCACCAGGTTGTTGGAACTGTCGTAGTACTTGTATTCGATCCAACCGGAACCGGTCGGCGGCGGGCGCGCGACCGAAGCGCCGAAGGCCAGTGCGGAAAGCGAAGCTGCGATCAACAGAATGCTGCGGACGGGTCGTTTCATGAATCCTCCGAGGGATGGGGCACGGTTGCAGTCAGACAGGCAAACACGATTCCGCTACGGCGAGGCGCTGGCTTCCAGCGTGCCTCGCCATTGATGGTCAAGCCGATACGGCTTGTATGGCTTGTACGGTTTGATTAGGGTCGAACGAAGGACAGGGATCGAGGCAAGGTTTGCCCGGCACGCAAGGCGGCGGCACGCACTCGCCGCCCGAGCCCGGTCCGCCCGGTCCGGTGCCCGGGTCGTTCGGGTTGATGCAGTAGGGCGGGTAATCCACCGCGATCTCGCCTTCGGCGCAGAACGAATAATCCGGATTGCTCGGGCCGTTGCCTGCCTGCGCCTGGGCCTGACCGACGCCTGCCGACCACGCCGCGGCCTGCAGCGCAGTGCCCAGCACCAACACGTTCAAAAGCATCTTCATCTTGTTCCCTCGTAGGTTGAGACCGATGGGGTACCTGCCGACGCGGCGCATGCGCGCCCGCGGCAATGGCGAGGACGTCGGTGCACGAGTTCCTGCGGAGCGGAAACCTGTCCACGCGTTCGCGGGGCAGGTAGGAAACTCACTCCAGGCGAAGCCGCCATGCGCGTCCGATGCGCCGAATCGATACTAGGCAGCGCCCGCCCTCGCTCAAGGCCGAAACCGGGCCATGCCGGGAACAAGTCGGGCCGAGCCCGTGCGGCTTGTGGCCCGCGCCCCCGCGCGAGCCTCTGCCCGGAACCTCGCAACTGCGCAGGGCGCCTGGCAATTACCTCGATTCATTCCCGCCTCTGCCCGCGACCGCTTACTGGCGAGTCGCGCCAAGCGCGTCGTCTCTGCCCTGCTGAGCAGCGTGACCACCGGCGGCGATGAGCGCATCGACGAGCACTGCGCTGCGCACTCATCGATCGATACACGGACGAATTCCGACTCGCGGATAACTGTGATTTGTTTACTTCAGTTCTAAATTTCATAACGCAAAAATGAGCATTACGTCACGTTTCTGACTAACCTGAGCTCGTCCGATGGTATCGATACCAGTTGGACCTGAGGCAACTCCCAGGGTCACCACCACCACTACCACCACCACCACCACCACCACGAGCGAACGACCGCTTCTTTGGCGACAACCGTGGTGCTGCAGCAAGGCGCGTTGACGGCCGATAGAAACGGGCCGGCGCATTGCGTTCGTTCGCTTTTCGATGGCAGCTGCACCGCCAGAAGCGACCGCTCGTGGCCGGGACTCAGCTAATTCATCTGTGCTTGTCGGCACGGAGCCAACTTTCCAACGCAGTAGATCTGCGAAAAAAATGTGGAGCACACAGTAATGAACGATATTCATCGGGCCTCTGCCGAGGGAGCTACCTCGCCGGGGCGCAGCGAATCCAAGGCCGGTCCCTCGCAGATGCCATTGCGCGTCCTGTCGGTTTCTCTCGCTTGCGTGTTGCTGGCTGGGCATCTGCCCGAAGCCGCGGCGCAGGCGGCCGGCAGCGAAACATGCTCGACGGCGTCCGGCACGAGCGCAGCGGTCGCGCAGGGCTACGGCTCGACCGCTTGCGGCAACAACGCCAAGGCCAGCTACGGAAGCACGACCGCGTTCGGCTTCTATGCCAATGCCAATGCCACCACCGCGACGGCGATCGGCGCCGATGCGCTGGTCAACAGCGGCGGCGGCACGGCGATCGGCAATCAGGCGCGCATCGAGGTGAATTCGCTGGACTCGGTCGCGCTCGGCGTCGAATCCAATGTTTCCGCGGCGAGCGGTACCTCGTTGGGCGGCCGCTCGGAGGTTCTGGCCGAAGCGGGTACCGCGCTCGGCCATGCCTCCGCAGTTAGTGGCGCCAGAGCCACGGCGCTCGGCGCTTCGTCGAAGGCCAAAGCCGAAGATTCAGTCGCTATCGGTTACAACGCCAGGGCCAACCACGCGCAATCGGTCGCGCTCGGCACGGGCAGCGTGACGACCGCCGGCGCGCAGACCGGCTATGACGCGGCCTATGTGGGGGCTTCCAACTCGACCGGCCAGGTCAATGTCGGCGGCCGCACCGTCGGCAGCGTAGCGGCGGGCATCGCCGCCGACGATGCGGTCAACGTCAGCCAGCTGCGTGCGGGTGTCGACTACGCCATCGACGAGTCGAAGAAGTACACCGATACCCGGGTCGAGTACGCGATCGACGAGTCCAAGAAGTACACCGATTCGCGGGTCAGCGAGGTCAACAACAGCGTGACCAACCTGATCAACGGCTCGGCGGGCGTGTTTCAGGTCAGTCAAGACGACACCGCTGCGGCATCGGCGAGCGGCGTCAACTCCACCGCCGGCGGCGCGGGCGCGAGCGCATCCGGCGCGCGCAGCACGGCGCTGGGCAACGGCGCGTCGGCAACCGGCGCCAACTCCGTGGCGATCGGCGCCGGTTCGGTCGCGAGCCAAGCCAATACGGTCTCGATCGGCAGCGCCGGCAACGAGCGCCGGCTCGTCAACGTCGCCGAAGGCGTGGCCGGTACCGACGGCGTGAACGTGAACCAGCTCAATCGGGTGGGCGCGAGCAGCGTGCAATACGACAAGAACCCCGATGGCACGGTCAATTACAACCGGATCAGCCTCAATCCGGCCGGTGGCGGAACCACGATCCACAACGTGCGCGCCGGCGTCGCCCCGACCGATGCGGTGAACGTGAAACAGTTGAACGACGGCATGGCCAAGACGCTCACCCAGGCCAACCACTACACCGACCAGCGCATCGGCGATGTGCGCAAGGATCTGCACCAGTCCAACCGCGACGCGCGCGGCGGCACGGCCGCGGCGATGGCGATGGCCGGCCTGCCCCAGGCCTATCTGCCGGGACGCAGCATGGCGGCGATCGCCGGCAGCACCTATCACGGCGAAAGTGGCGTCGCGGTCGGCGTCTCCACCATCTCCGACAACGGTCGCTACGTCTACAAGCTGCAAGGATCGAGCAACACGACCGGCGACTGGGGCATGACCGTGGGTGCGGGCATCCAGTGGTAAACGAGCGAGCCATCGAGCAGCCGAAGCGGGTCCGCTACGCCGGATCCGATCGGCCGACACTTCTCATCGGAACGAAAAAATGAAATTTCCCAAGACATTCCAGGCCCTGTCCTTCCCTTTCGCGCTCGCGGCACTGTTGAGCGCGCCCGCCACTGTTCACGCGCGCAGCGGCGGCGACGGACCGATCGACATCCGTTTCCCATCGCCCGAAACGGCGGTGGTCAAAGAAGGCGCTTTCCCCAACATCGACAACCTGCGCAATATGGCGCACGGCCTGAGCAAGAAGCAGGTCTATGCCCTGGTGGGTACGCCGCATTTCGACGAAGGCGTGTTCGGCGTGCGCGAGTGGGACTACCTGTTGAAATTCCGCGTCGACGGACAGGTCGTCACCTGTCAGTACAAAGTGCTGTACGACCGCGACTACCGCGTCAGCAGCATGCATTGGGCGCCGGACGGTTGCGCCGACGCTGTTCTCGACGGGCCGGTGCGTCAGGCCGAGGCGGCACCGCCGGCGCCGGCTCCCGCGCCGGTGGTCACTTCGAGAACGACCCGCCTTTCCAGCGAAGCGCTGTTCGCGTTCGGAAAGTCCGGGCTCGCCGACATGTTGCCGGACGGGCGCTCGGAACTGCGCCACCTGGCCGACGGCATCAAGCGTGAGTCCGGAGCGACCATCCGGGTGGTCGGCCATGCCGACCGCATCGGCGATGCCGCATCGAATCTGCAATTGTCGACGCAGCGCGCGCAGACCATCAGGCGGGTACTCATCGACGAAGGCATTTCCGCGAACGTGATCACGGCGCGCGGTGCCGGCGATTCGTCGCCGGTGATAGAGTGCCCCGACAGCCTGGGACGCAAACGACTCGTCGCATGCCTGCAACCTAACCGGCGCGTCGAACTGACGGTCGACTCCTACAATTGAAACGGCGGCGACGACTGTGACACGCGCATCGGCAGATGCGGCGTGGCCTCGGCAGCTGCGAAGGATGCTTACGATGAAACGAGTCATATGCGCTCTGGCCTTGTCGGCGGCAGCATGGGGTGCGCAGGCACAAGGGCGGACCGTCGCCAAGCCCGGTGCGACCTCGGTTCCGGTCGCCTACGCCTCGCGTTACGCTCCGGCCGATCCGGCCCAACTGCGCGATGCGGCAATGCGCGTCGCCGCCGCGATGGACGAGGGCAAGATCGCCGAAATGTGGGCGAACGCATCGAAATCGATGCAGGCCAAGTTCAAGAAGAAGGACTTCGTCAAGCAGGTCGGCGAGATGCGCAAGAAGCTCGGCCCGGCCGCCGGCAGAAGCTGGATCGTCATCCACCGCGAAATCAGCACCGGCGGCAACCTGCCTGCGGGGCAGTACGCAAGCGTGGAGTTCGAGCTTGCCCTGTCCGGCAGCGCTGCGGTGAAGGAAGTGGTCTCGTTCACGCTCGACGCCGACGGCATGTGGCGCCTGGTGGGCTATACGATCCGGTAAGCGACGCGTTCGAGGAGAGCCTGGCCAGGCTCTCCTTGGCTTGCTCGATCCGCATGCGGCGCAGGGCAAGAACGCCGTCGTCGCATCCGCAACTGTGTCAATAATCACGCACACAATGGCGCAATACGGATTTCGGATTGCCGCACATTACTTCCCCTGATTCGCCCTTGCCGGCGCGAATCATGCCTGGATTGCCTGGATCGGACTGGCGTGCGGTCACCGCCGCGCTCGATGGTCGACTCTTCCGATATCTCCAGCAGCCTGCGGCGCGCCGTTCGATTGTTACATCGCCGGCTCGGCTTCGACCGAGCGGGGCCGCCGGCGACATCCACGATCCTCACTGCATCCGACCATCCGGTGTTTTAGCGAACTTCGCGCGGACGATTAGTAGCAGCCGGGCGCTTGGCGCCCGTCCAACCGCGACCCAAGTCGCCTGCCTGGCGGGCGAGCTCGAGACCGAAACTCGGCTGGCGATAGCGTGACCTGAATCGAAGAACCGCTCCTCGCCGACCCATGGCCGCTGACGTCGACGCGCGAGCTCGGCGGTGTCGTCGCGACAGCGCTGGTCGGCACAGCCTACTCGGTATCGGTTGCCGCACTGCGCATCCCGTCGGCACCCATCGCGCGTGAGCGCTCGTCGCGAGCATCCGCGTCGCGTTCCTCAAACCGGATCACACAAATCGCTGCGCGAACGGCTGGGGTGGCCGGGGGAGGCATGCGCCTGTCTGCGCTTTTACCTATAGCGAATGTGCACTCGCTTTCGCCGCGCGAACGTAGCGCGCCGCGCGCGCGGCTTTCCCTACCCACACAGGAATCAAATCGATGAAGCTGTTAAACCAATCACTGCTGGCCGCGGCGTTGTTCGCCTGCGCCGGCGCTGCGACCGCCGCGAAAATCCCGAGCAAGCCCGTTGCCAAAGCCACCGAGGCCGAGTGGAACGTGCTGGTGTTTATGAACGGCAAGAACAACCTGGAGCCGTTCACGGTCCACAACTGGAACCAGATGGCGAAAGTCGGCAGCTCCGACAAGGTCAACATCCTGGTCGAATACGGCCGCATCGCGGGCTACGACAGCAGCAACGGCAACTGGACCGGCGTCAAGCGGTTCCGGGTCAAGAAGGGCGACAAGCCGACCGCCGCGGGCGCGCTGATGGACTTGGGCAAGTCCAAGTTGAACACCGACATGGGCGATAAGGAAACGCTCGCCAACTTCATCAAGTGGGGCACGGAAAAGTATCCGGCCAAGCGCACGATGCTGGTGATCTGGAACCACGGCCAGGGCTTCCGCGTTGCACCGGGGGCGAAGAACACCCACCGCTCGGTGTCCTCGGACGACGAAACCGGCAACATCATCTACAACTCCGACGTCGCCGACGCGATCAAGACCGCGCTGGGCAGCAAGAAGCTCGACATCGTCTCCTTCGACGCCTGCCTGATGGCGATGATCGAACCGGCTTACGAACTGCGCGATCGCGCCAAGTTCCTGGTCGGCAGCGAAGAACTCGAGCCGGGCGACGGCTGGGATTACGGTTTCCTCGCCAACCTGGCCAAGCAACCGGCCACGACCGAGGCGCAGGCGTTGGGCAAGTGGGTGGTCGACAGCTACAAGGCCTACTACACCAACAACCCGTCGGGCCACACCACGCTGTCCTCGATCGACCTGAGCAAGACCGGCCTGGTCGCCGACGCGCTCGACGCGGTGACCGAAAGCCTGACCACCACCGCCGAGAAGCAGGCTGCGCGCGATGCGCGCAAGGCGATGACCCCGTACGAAACCTCCTATGGGGTGGACATCGGCGCCTGGCTGGCCACGCTCAAGACCAAGGCCATCGACGCCGACAGCAAGGCCGCGGTGCAGGACGCGCAAGACGCGTTGGCGCTGGCGGTCAAGGCCAACTTCAGCAGCGGCAACAAGATCGGCAACAAGTTCTACGGCGACACCGGTCTGGCGGTGTTCTTCCCGCAGAGCGCCAAGGAGTTCAACGCCGACTACTCCAGCGGCGGTTATAAGGTCAGCAACACCGATCGCCCGATCCGCTATGTGCAGGAATCGGCCTGGCCGGGCTTCCTGCAGAAGGTGTTCTCGGTGCCCACCAACTGAGCGCGATCGCCTGGCGATCCCGGTAAATACCACGACGGAAGCGAGCGATCGCTTCCGTCGTTGGTGAGTGCCGGGGCGACGACACAGCCTTGCCGTTCACGAACGAGGCATAGGGCGTCGGCGCTATTCGTCATGACGGTTCGTAAAGTTCGTCGGGAAAGTGAGAGAGGCCCCGCGCACGACGGCCGAGTCGTATGACGTGTCCGCACCTGGCAATAGAGCGATGCCATGAGGTTCGCAGCCCTCGCGATATCGGCCGGTGGCCTCATCCCCTACGCGCGGTCACGATCCAGGCACGCGAATCGAGCCAGACGCCGTCGGCCCTTTGGTGCTCGGTCAACACAGATCGGAGGCGATCGAGCGCCGGCTCGCGTTGACGGGTATCGAGGCGGGCGACCTTCTCTTGCACGGTAGAAAATCCGGAGACGAACTCGAAGGCGGCATCGACATCGGTCCCGTAGAAGACGGGCTCATGCACTTCGTCGAATATCGGGGCGGCGAAGCCGGCAGCATCGAGAATGCGCCTTACGAAATCCGCTGCGCCCAGGGAGAACGCCGGTGGAGTGGTGGGGTTTTCGACTCTTGTGTCATCGGGCGGGAACGCGCTTTCGATGGCGGTGGCCCATTCGTTACGGTCGCGCGGTTGCCATACCATCATCACGAGCCGCCCCTCGGGACGCAGTGCGCTTCGTATGTTGGAGAAGGCCGCGAGCGGATGCTCGAAGAACATCGTGCCGAACCGGCTGATGGCCACGTCGAAGGATTCGCGCGGCAGCCCATGTCGTTCGGCGTCGGCGCACGAGTATTCGACGTTGCCGAGCCCTGCTGCACGGGTGAGTTCCCGTGCGCGCTCGATCATCTCATTCGACCGGTCGATCCCGAGCACAGACCCCGTCGTCGCTTGTTGCGCCGCTTCGCGTGTCGTCTGCCCGGTCCCGCAACCGATGTCGAGGACCCGATCGGAGGTGCGGATCGCATACGCGCGTCGCAACAGGTCGTTGTGACGTTGCAGCTCGAGGTCGTAGTCGATCATTCGGACGGCTCCTGGTTCGTTCTTCGGCTCCGGCGAGGACAGGCATCCTCGATAGGCGGTATGAAACTTGGCAGGCTGAGGACTCATACCAACTCAAACAGAGCCTGGGTACGAACTGCGGCGCCTGCGTAGGGGGGCGGTGCTAGGATTCAAGAACAGCCGAGGTTAGTCAGGGGAGATCGATGAACGAGAACAACAGGAAGAAGTGGCTTTGGGCGATGTTCGCCATCGCGATCGTCATCGCCTGCGGAACCTCGCTGATAGTGGTCGCCTCCCGCTAGTGCTGTGGCGGCTGGATGAAAGCCGTCATCGCGCCCGCTGCAGGCTCAGAAACTTGTACATGTTCTCGATCGAGCGTTGACGCCGCGAAGGATCCATTCCGCCGTCGTCGACCAATTCCAGCCCGGCATCAGCGATCCGGTTCGAAACCACCGCGTTATCGATATCGAGGTCTTCGCGGCGGACCAGGCCGGAGACCCGGTAGGTTTGTTGCTTGCCGCTGACATCGAGCGTCAGCAGGCCCTGGATCCGCACGCTGCCGTCCGGTTTCACCGCGACCACTTCCGCGGGAATGATGGTCAGCAGGTCGCTGGGCACGGCCTGGGGGCTGCTGGCGGCCGGCGGTTTGGCCCAGGTCGATTTGAGCGCGAACACCCTGACGGCATCGCCGACATGATGCGTGGGGTGGACTGCCGGGTGGCCGACGTAGTCGTTGACGTCGATCGGGCCTTTGAGTGGCAGCGAGGATGGCGGCGGCGGCGCCATCGGCATCGGCGGCGCCTCCAGCACCACCCCGGACGGTTCCGGAGGCGGGGGCGGAAGCGGAGGCGCCGCTGGGCTCCGAGCCTTGACGGGGCCGGCGCATAGGGCCACGACCATCAGCAGGGCCGGGATCGACGCGTGGCGGGCATCAGCTTGCGTACTCATCTGGAAAATCCTTTTCTCTTACGGTAACGGTGAAGCCCGGGCCAGTCCTGGTCGTCGGCCGCATCGAATCTGCCTGCGTAAGCATACGCTGATGTCGACGAAGACCGATGTCGACGAAGGCCGCCGGTGTCGGGGGCGTACAGCGGCTTCGGTTCGAATGACTGTCGGCCATCGAAGTCACTTCCCCTGCGCTTGCTCACGACACCAGTGGTCGATGGCCGACTGATGCTGCCGTTCTTTGCCCAGAGCGCAGTTCTCGGCGATCTTTGGTTCGCAGTCAGGCAGTCAGGCAGTCAGGCAGGCGGCCTTCTCTCCGGCAGGGGATGCGCATGCGGACAGAAAGCTGAGCAAGATCAGCGCTGAAGGTGCGGCGGCAGGGTGTGGCTTCATCTTGACGGCGGATACCGGATTAAGCCGGGCCGCGGGGCGGCTTCGGTCGGTTGAACTACTCTGGCTCGGTGCTGGCCGACGCTCCGCCGGCAACCGAACGCCCATCGTCCGGCGGCATGAATTCGCGACCTCAACCGGAGCCGCTGCAAAACACCGGCGGAAGGATATGCGAGGCCACCTCGACCGCAAAATAGATCAGCCATATCGCGACGCCCAGCCAAATCAATTCGAACGCTCTCAGATAGGCAATCGTCAGCAGCAGGATCAGCGCCGGAATGCCGAGGATCACCAGGCAGGCCACGAACACATAGGCGCCGCCCCAACAACCGAAGGCCCCCGTGCTTAGAGAGACTACCGAGGCGGTCGCCAACAGCAGTACCAGGATCAGGCAGACGATGGCGCAGATACGCGCGCTGCGATGGCGCCTTGCCAGCCGTGCATTTACCGGTGGCGGACTGGTTGCGAGCGGCCCTGTGTCGGTCATGGCGTCAGCTCGTGTTGCGGTCGGTCGGTCTGTGCCCCGCACCGACGGGAAAACGCCCAATCCAGGGCCAGCGCCACCGATACGAACACCAGGAGCACCAGCCCGGAGAAGATAACGCCCAGCATCGACAGCGCCCAGAACATCAAAGCGGCGGTTTTCCACGCATCGAACAGGCCTGCCGCCAGCATGCAGACCAGCAGCGGAACGAACTCGAGGAAGAGATAGCCGGCCACCGCACGACGCATCGCTTTGCAAAGCCGCGGCCGCCAGGATGGGCGCAACCACCACGCTGCCGGCAGTGCGCCGAGCAGAATGAACCAGGGACCGAATACGAGGGGCAGCGGCAGATCGCTGGTCCCGCTCGCCCCGAACTGCGCCTGGCTTTGGCCGATACACGCCAAGAGAGCCAGGCAAAGCGCCGCGATCCGTGTGAAGCGCCGATACCGTTCGTTCAAGCAGGAGTCCTTTCGATTTTGAAGACGCGATGATCTGATTGGAGCGCCTGGATAACGCCCAGGAGCCGGCAACAGCAAGTGCGGTCGTCTCCAACGCGTGCCAAGTCGCTGATTCGTATATTTGCACAACGCTCGCCCGAGCACAGGTCCGGAGAGCGCCGGCATTGGAGAGCGGGACGGCCTCGGGCCGCATTCGCTGAGCCGGGACGAGTCGCCGATTGCGGGCTATCGCCATCACCTTGCAGATGCCCGTCCATGGCGCCGTGGCGACAGCGGAGAAGGGATTGAAAGAGCCGCTTCGCTATCTTGATACGACGCGCCAACGCGCTCTTGCAGTACTCGTCCCGAACGCCGCCGCGCTCCGATCCCGTCCCTCGTCGCTTTGGTCAGGGAGCCGAGCTTTCGCGGCGTATGGAAACGCAAAGGTCGGCCAGGAAGGGGGTGTCCGGTTCAGAACTGATGTGTGGCACTAACCGAGTAGTAGCGTCCTACCGGGTCGTCGTCGGCAATGGTGTAACCGCCGTTGCTGTAGTTGTAGTTGCCAGGACGGCGGTCGCCCAGGTTGTTGACATTGACGCTGAACAGCCAACGTTTGAAGCCGCCATAAGCAATGTCGATGCCGGCCAGGGTCGTGCTGGGCGTATGGCGTATGTGGTCGACGTTGCTGCCGTAAGTAAACGTGCTGGTTGGTACCGGCACGGACACGGTCGTTGGGCCCATGTAGTGCAGATTGAGCGTTACGATCCAATCGCGATAGCTCCAGCGAACATCGCCCAGCACGCTTCGGTTGGGCATTTCGATGCCGGCATGGTCTTCGATCGGCGCGGTCGGACGATGCTGCCGGAGCAGGCGATGCGTGTAGTGACCGCTCAAACTGAAATCGAGCTCGCCCCAGCTCCGCGTCTGGCGACTGTACTCGGCCTTGATCTCCCAGCCCCGCACTTCGGTGTTGCCGACGTTATCGAGATAGCTGGCGACGGCGATCAGCTCGCCGTTGTCGTCGCGAATCAAGGCTTCCGGGGACAGCTCTTCAAGGCCCAGTGCATTGATCGGCAGAATCTCGTTCTTGCGCCGGATGCGATAGTGACTGCCGGTCAGCGAGAAGTCTTTGCCGGGGGTCCAGATCAAACTAAGGTTGCGGTTGGTCGATGTCTCCGGTTTCAGCTTCGGGTTGACTCGTGCGCGCAGATCGACGGCGCAGTAATCGTCGAACTCGGTGCGGCAAGGCCGGGTCGAATCGTCGGCGGGGACGTAGGATGTCGCCTGTTGCTTGATCAGCAGCGGGCCGCGCAACTCGGCCAATGTCGGCGCGCGATAACCCTCTCCAACCGAAGCGTGCAGACTCAGGGACTGCAAAGCTCGCCAATGCAGACCGAACATCGGCGAGATCTGATCGCCGTAGCCCCGGTTGCGATCGAGGCGCCAGGCCGCGTCTATCGAGAATTTGTCGTGCAGCGGCGCCTTGAGCTCGGCGTAGACCGCTGCCGCATCGCGGAAGTCGCTTCGGCCCTGGAAGTCCATCGCCAGCGCGATATCGCCCTTCGCCAGCAAGGGGTCCGGCCGGTTGCTCAGGTGCTCGTGGCGCGCTTCGAATCCGGCAGCGACCTGGACCTCGCCAGCGGGTAGCGCGAACAGCGGACCGTCCACGCTGCCGGACAAGGTTTCCAGCGACATCTTCCCGCCCAATACGATGGGAGGCGAAAGCTTGGCGAGCACGGCATCGGAATTCCTGTCTACCCGATTGAAGCGATAGCTTCGATCATCGACGACCGACCCGAGCGCCGACAGGCAGATCAAGCCATTGATGCGATTGGCGACCTCGTTGTCGCGGCGCGACAGGCTCAGATCCCAGTTCCAGGCTCCGCGGTAGCCGTTGATGCCGAGGGTGTAGTCCCTGTTGGCGGTAACGACGCGATTGCCGATCGGCCCCACATCGGAGAACCAATAATTCAAGAACGAATAGTCGCGAGCTTTTTCGCTATCCGGGTGATCGCCGGACAGCGGCATCACCCCATGGCTCGGCGCGTTGCGCAGTTCCAGCGAGACCCGGGACAGGCGCAGATCGGCGTAGGCCTCGAGGTTCTGGCCGATCGGCTGGCGCAGGTGAGCGTACAAGGCATTGCTGGCGATACCCGGTTGCAGACTGCTGTAGCGCGGAGCGTCGAAACCGCACTCGACGCCGGATGGCGTGGGATCGCGATCGCGGCAGCCTGCGATCGGGAGCACGCTGCCGTCGTCCTGCAGGAAGCCCAGTGCGATCCGCCGATCGGTTCCGCCGAATCGCCGCCGATCGAGCGTGCTCCAGGGACGCTGGCTGCCGATCAGCGGATTACGGGTGAAGTGATCGACGCTGACGAAAACGTTGCCGCCGCTGCGCGTTTGCGCGCCGAAGCTGGCGTACTCGCGTTGCTGCTCGGCGTCGCCGCGCTGGGACACGCCAAAATTGCTGCCGACCTCGGCTCCGCGGTAGTCCTTCTTCAGGATGATGTTGACTACGCCGGCCATCGCGTCGGCACCATAGATGGCCGACGCTCCACCGCGAGCGATTTCGATGTGATCGACCATGCTCAACGGAATGCCGTTGAGATCGGTCAGCGCACCCATATCGGTCGAGACCAGGCCGTAGTTGGCCATGCGTCGCCCATCGACGAGGAACAAAGTCGCGCGCGGGCCGAGCGAGTACAAACTGGCCGAAGCCGCGGCTGCCGTCGGCACCTGGCTGTTGCCGCCCTCGCTGGCGATATTGCGAGGATGGTGGCCGGTCATGCCCGGCATCAAGCGCAGCACATCGAACAAGGTCTGATGGCCGCTGGCGCGAATCTGCTCCTGCGTGATCAGCGTCAAAGGCAGCGCGCTCTCAAGCCCCGCGCGCTTAATCCGGCTTCCCGTGACGTGGACTGTGTCCAACTGGGTCGGAGACCTCGGCGAGGATGGCGTCTTCGGCGCAGTCGGCCGCGCGTCGATCCGCGGGCGCGGCGTAGGCTGAAGCAAGTAGACATTGGCTTTCACCGCGACTGCGGTGAGGCCGGTCCCTTCCAGTAATTGAGCCAGGCCCTCACGAACTCCGGGACGGCCTCTGAGGCCCGCGCTGCGCCGCTTGGCCACCAAGGCCGGCGAATAGATCAACTGCACGTCTTTGCGAGAGGCGAAGGCGTTGAGTGCATCGTCCAGGGCGCCGGGCGGAATGCCATGGCCATCGGATGGAACAGCGCCCACTGAGGCCTGATAAGCCCCCGCGACTTGCGGGACCGTCAGTGAGAGGAAAAAGCCCAATGCGTGAGAAAATCTGGCCATACATAACCGTATCGATCAGACCCAAGCGGATTCCGGACGCCTGGCTTCTATGGCGAAATCGAACCATAGCATCGCCGATGCGCTGATGGGCTCGGCGGTATCGAACTTCAACGGTCGCCGCGTGCGGCGGCTGAAGGCTCATGCGCAATCGCCCTCATGCGCGGCGCAGATCGCGCCGGCGATGTCACACATGAACGATGTCACACATGACCGGTCCGAGCGCTCTGCGGACGTTGCGGTATGTCCTGGAATGCCTGCGGCATGGTGGTGCCGCTGCGTGCCGGCATGAACCCCAACGCATCGGACGTGCCAACAGTCGGGCCGTAACGCTCGGAATCCGCGCCGCATCATGTTCAAGACGAGATCGCCCCGAAGACGTAAGTCAACTGACTTCGTGCGATGGCTATTCAGGCGGCTGCATGGGGCGACCCGCCGGACCGGTGTGCGGGGCAGTCAGCGGGCCGCGAACGCATCGTTCGCGGCCCGTTGTGCGCCGTGCTTACTGCGGCGCGTCCTGCAACACGATGTCGTCGAGGTAGAAGCTGGCGTTGTGATTGGTCGAGCCACCCGAACCCACCAACAGCACCCACACGCTCGCCGTCTGCGCGGGCGGTTGCACATCAGCGACCACCTGGATCCACTCGTCGCCGGCCGCGGCCAGCGATACGTCGCTGAACGAGGTCTCCTCATCGCCAGTCGCCGGCGTGCCGTCCTCTTTGAGCCAGCGCAGGCGCATGCGCGCATTGGCGGGCAGCGGCGGGGTGCCGGCGACATGCTTGATCCAGAAGCTCAGGCGCTTGGCGGCGTTGTCGGACAGGTAGCCGGGATGATTGGCGATGGCTGCGCCCCAATAGCTGTCCTCGGCTACCACCTGCAGGCTGTGCGCGCCGCCGTGGCCGACGTCGGCGCGGGCGATGCGGCTGCCGTACCACGCGGTCCACAGGCCGGCCGACGCTTCCAGGGTGGCGGTTTGCGGATCGAGCAGATTGAACGAAGAGCCGTCGGTGGTGCTGCCCGCATCCTGCAGATAGGGCGCGGCCTGCCAGCTCTTGAAGCTCATCGTCTCGCCGTAACGCTTGGCGAAACGCCAGGGGCCGTAGTAGTGGTTGTTGGCGAAGCGGTTGTTGTTGCTGAACATCACATCGTTCTGCACCTGCTGCACGGTGTACGGCGACCAGCTCAGGTTGTTGTCGCCGGTGGCGTACAGCGCCTGCGCGCCGCAGAAGCTGGAACTACCGCACGGCACCACCGCCGGGTCGAAGTAGAACTCGTTGCCGGTCACCTCGATGTTCTTGGCGTGCCAGCGGCAGTCGCGCTGCAAGGTCGCATCGCCGTTGATCTGGGTGTAGCACGGATGCAGGTTGCTGACCGGATCGGGGTACTTGGTCGGATGCTCCGGGTCCGGACGCACGATCAGCGCCGGATGGACGAAGGGCGTGCAGTACACCTGGCTGGTGTTGCCGTTGGAGTTGCAGAAGCGGTTGGAGCTCTCGTAGATCGACACGCCCGAGAAATTGTTCTCGAAGTAGTTGTCGTAGATGCGCAGCAGGTCGGAACCGCTCACGTCCTTGGGCAGGCGACTGTCGCCGCCGGATTCGGACAGGTAGATCGCCGGCGCCGGCGCGCCGAGGTCGGATGTGCCCGAGGTCCAGCCGTTGTTGATGAAGGTGTTGGCGCGGATGGTGGCGTTGTAGCTGATCTCGTACCAGATGCCGACGCCGTCGTTGTCGCGGATGTAGTTATTCTCGAACAGGAAGTCGATGTTGTTGGTGTCGGCCCACAGGCCGGTGCCGCGGTTGTCGTGGACGTAGTTGCCGACGATTCTGGCGCCGCGCACGTCCCAGAACTTGCCGCCGCCGGTGCAGCCGCACTTGGTGCTGGCTTCCCAGTCGTCGAGGTTGTTGCCGGCGATCTCGTTGTGGCTCAGCTCGATATCGACGATAGCCGAACGGCCCGGCGCCGGTTGCTCCGGCGTCGCCGGACCCTCGCTTTGCAACGGTCTTTTGTACATGCTGAAGCCGTACTGGCCGTTGTCCTTCAGGCAGTTGAAGCTGACCTTGTTGTGGCTGCCCAGAAACACGCCGGCGCCGCGATTGTTGACGATGGTGTTGTACTCGATCGTCCAATGGTCGCCGGCGTCGTGGTTGACCACGCCCTGGTCGAAGTTGCCGTAGTCTTCGGCGGGGTCGTCGCTGTAGCGGCCGAAGTTGCGGATGGTCAAGTAGCGCACCACGACGTTCTGTGCCGTATTGGTAAAGGCGTAGTGGTTGCGATTTTGGCCGTCGATGATCGCGCCGGGACCGCCCAGGTAGGTATTGCCGTCCTGGGCGATGATCTGGCTGTACTTGTCCGTGCCGAGGGTGTGTACGCCCGGCTCGAACCAGAAGGTCACGCCGGCGCGCCGGAAGTCGAAACCGCTGTTGTCGCCGGCCGGAACCACGATCGCGCCCTGCGGCGCCGTCGCCGGGCCGCTCGGCATAACGCCGGCCTGGCAATAGTTCGCCGGCGGTTCGCTCGGCCACATCAAACCCGCGTGGGCCTGGCCTTGGCCGCCGATACGCGGTTGCGCCGCGACCGCCGGGGCGATGACCAGCCCGCTTAAGAACAAAACCGGCAGCATGCGCGTTACGCGCCTACACCGGGACGATGAGTTACGAGAGTCGATAGCCACTGCGCAAGTCCCTGGACGATGACGGTGTGAAAGTAGTCGGTGGCGATCGCAGACAACGCGACCGGTCCGCTCTGGCCACGGCGGCCGGCGGACGGAACCTCAATGGGCTCCGCCCGGACTGCTGGCAGATCGGACCGGACGTTGATGCCATGCGCCGTCATGCAGGCGTAGTGGCAGCCGTCATGGCATCTGTAAGTCTGTGATGTCTATCGCGGTAAATACCGGTATCCGCGCCGAAACCGGTGTCCGCTCGGCAGGGATTCGTGCCTCGCCCAATGAGGCCGGCCATTGCGGATTCGATCGCGGCGGCACCTGCGCAAGTCGCGAAGGTTCCACGGCAAAGCAAGCGGCGAAATTTGCCGGCGTCGAATTCTGAAGCCAACTTCGCGGCCTTTTGATTCGCACCTTCGCCGGTATCGCCTCATCCCCGTCCGCGTTCTGGGCCTGGCGCAACGAGCAGTGTGTCATGTGCTCAACGCGCTGCGACAAGCGTAGCCAGAACCTTGCGATGCGAGCTCGCGCAGCTTTCGCCAGGTTCGGCAAAGTGTATCGCTGCGCGGCTCTTGCAGAAGCGGACGAAGCGCACGGTCGCTGCCCTTGTTAGACCAAAAAACATGTTCTTAAATGCCGTGCCCATGGAGTGACCGGACCTTTTTACTCCTGCGGGTGCGCCATACGAGCAATCATCGATGATTCGTGACGTTGACGTAACAGCTTCCAGCTGAGATGACTCGTCAAAACCTTATATGGAGATAAATTTCAAATGCGCATCGCGAAGAAATCCGCTTTAACCTTGTTTCTGATCGGGCTCTCGTTCGTCGGTACGACGGCAGCTGTTGCTTCGGACCACACTGCGCAAGAGAACGCTGTTTCGCTGGCGGCACTTCCTCCTGGAGCGCAACTGCAGGAGTTGAAGCGATATTTCAGAAAGGTCGTCGGCGCGCAAGGCGACCACATGAGTGGGCAGTATTTGCCGTATGGGTACGACTACCACTACAAGCTCGAAGGGACGCTTGCTTTCACTTCGTCTACCTGGTTCCCCAACTCGCATTTGATGTACAGCTGCATTCTTCCCGCACCGGACCCGAGCATTTACGCCGACTTTTTCACCTCGACCGACGAAAACTGCGAGGGCAGGACCAAGTTCACGGCGCACCCTACGCTCGGCTACGTCAGCTCCACTCAGATCGAAGGCACCGTTCCGCTCATTCGCTGCCTCATCACTACGCCAGGCACGGGGCAGATGAATCACTACGATGCCGTCGGCGACAACTGCGGCAACAGCAATGCGGTCAAGGAAGGCATTTTGGGATATGTTTTCCTCTGATCGCCACTAGGGCGAGACGTTTCGCGAGTGAGTAAGGAGAGGGTCGCGACATCGTCGCGGCCCTTTTTTCTTTAGGCCCGGCCTTCACCCGTTCGGCTATCTCTGTCTTACCGCGATCGAAAGTCGTAGGCTAAAGATTGAGCCAATTCCCGTCGGCACCGCGCATGCCGGTGCGTGCAATCAAGGCTTCGCGCTCGGCTGGACTGCAGTCGCCGGACATCGACCCCGGTTCGAATATTCGATGCAGCTCGAGCTCCAGGACGGCGTCGCCCCTTCGCCGCGCCTCGCGGTGCAGGGCACTGCCCAGCGCCGTCGCCTTGGCGCGGTCACCGCGTTCGAGCGCATCGGCGGCCTCGAGCAGATTGAGCCGAGCGATCACGTTCCAGGCATCGTTCGGTATCAGGCGACGCGCGCTCGCGACCAGGTCGCGGCTGCGCGCCCAATCACCGCGCGCGGCGGCATTCTCGGCCTGGCCGGCCAGGGCTCTGGCCAGCAACAACGCATAACCCGCGGACTGGATCGGCTGCAGTACTTGCGTGTAGAGCCGCTGCGAACGGTCGAACTCGCCCAGACGCGTCGCCAAGCTGGCGTCTTCCAAGGACGCGACCCATCGATCGGTTGCGCTCGAGGGCAGTGCCTGCTCAGCTTGCTCCAGTAAGGCCTTGGCCTGGGGCCGGTCGCCAGCGAGCATTTCGACCCGACTGCGAAGGCTCAACGCCATGTGGCGCAAGCTCTCTCGGTCGCCTTTTGCGCATCGGTCCAGGTTCGCGCGCGCTTGGGCCGGCTCCCCCATGGTCAACAAGACCTGCGAACGCATGCAGGTCAATGTCGTGAGCATCTCCGAGTCGGGCTGCCCGGCGGGAGTCGGCGGAAAGATGTCCTCGGCGCGGTCGATGATCTTCAAGGCCTGCGCGTACTCGCCACGCACCAGGCTCATGTCCGCAGCGTATAGGCTGGAAGACATACGCTGCGCGCTGGGCAATTTCATCTCGGAGAGCTGCTTGAATCGGGCCGAAGCGCTGCTCAGGCGGGCGCTGAGCAAATCGTCGGCCATCAACCATAGGTTCAAGTCGGTCAGCGGAATCAGATCGCCGGTAGCGCTCGCGATCGCCGCCGCCTGGGTCAGCCGCGACCGATAACCGGCGATGTCGCCGGCCCGCGCATGTTGGTTCGCGCTGGCGATCAGAATATGGATCTCCAGGCCGCGGTAGCCGGCGGCGTTGGCGCGTGCGAGCAATGCCTCCAAAGCCGGGTCGGCGCCGTCGGCCGGCAACGGGGCGGATAGCCGCGCCAGCACGCGTGCCTCCAATGCGCCGGTGGCGTTGCCTCCCTTCTCATACAGCACCGCGGCTTGCTCGAATTCGGGCGGCGTGCCGCGCTCCGGGAACTGCCCGGCATTCGCGCTTGCCAGCACCATAAGTGCATCGGCCTGCTCCAGATTCCATGCCGGACCGGCCTTTCGCGCAAGCTCCACCGCCTCCTTGGCGGCTGCGCGCATGCGCTCCGGATCGCTGAGCGCAGCGTAAGCGTTCGCCCGCAGCAACCATTTGCCTACGCAAATGCAAGTGGTGTCGTTGTTGACAGGGCGATCCGCCAGTCGCTCGAGCGCTCGTTGCGGTTCGCCCGCCCTGATGAGCTGCCACGCATATTCAAGCTGGAGAGACACTGTCTCAGGGGAGCGATCGGCCAACTTAGCGTACGCCGCCAGAGCTTCGGCACCGCGGGTCGGGTCGATCGCCAGGCGTTGAGCTTGCAGCAGTTCGATAACCGGCGCCGGCGATCCGGCCAGCAGCTTGACGGCCTCGTCCATTTGCGCCTTTGCCGCTGAGGCTTGGGCGAGACGAGCCTGTGCCAGGGCCAACTGCATGCGCGCCAAGCCGAAACGCGGAGCGCGGGCGATCACTTCCTCGCCAACATGCACCGCCGCGATCCAGTCGCCGTGCTTGAACGCCTGCGCCGCCTGCACGTAACGCTCGGCAGCATCGGCGCTGAGCTCGAGGGCCGGCCAGGGCTCGGCGTAATCAGGCTGCAGGCGCGCCACGATCTGGCGGGACAAGGAATCGACCAATGCCGGCAGGTCCGCCCGATGGCCTTCGACTTCCAGCCGCTGCTCCTTGCCGCGGTCCCTTAAACGGACATAGACCTTGATCTTTGCCGGGTCGCGCGGCGAGGTCGCCGACGACAGGAACAGCACTTTCACCGAACCCGGCGCGCCGGCGGCCAGTTGCGCCTCGTCCAACAGATTGATGCCGGGCAGGCTGGCCAATTTCCAACCGAGCCATTGTTCGAGCAGTTCAGCCGGCCAGCGAGTGGCACGGTTATCGTCTTCTATCGTGACCAGGGCTACGGTCAGTTGCGGCTCGGCAGGCGAGGTGAGTTTATTGAAAAGCCATGCGCTTACGATCGCGGCCAAGCCGATGGCCGCCAGTGCCAGCAGCCAAATACGTTGGCGCGACCACGCACTGCGCGTCGACTTGACCGCTTCGAGTGAAGGCGCTGGCGCGTCGACCTGCGCGGGAGTCGATTCCGATTTCGCGGGTGCCTCGGCGGCCGGTTCCGCAGGCATCGCCGCCGATGGCAGTTCACGGACCGAACGTACGGGCTCGGGCGCCTGGAAGACGTAGCCACTCTTGGCGACGGTGCGGATCCATGACTTGCGCTCTTCGCCCAGCGCCTTGCGCAACAGCCATACCGTCTGCGACAGGTTGGTGTCTTCGACGATCAATCCCGGCCACAGGCGTTCGAACAATTCGGTGCGCGTGTGAAGTTTGTCCGGTTCGGCCAGGAACAACACCAGCAGATCGAATACCCGTTGCGGTACATCCACGCTCTGCCCGGAGTGGATCAGTCGGCGAAAACGCAGATCGATGGTCAGATCAGCCAGTTGCAGATAGCGGATGTCGGGAGGCCAGGAGCCGGTCATCTTGATCTCACCTAGCAAAGCGAATTACGCCCAGGAAGGCGATCCAGTGCGGCCGCGCCTTTCCGAGCAATCGACGGCGGGCGAGAAACCCGCTGCGACCCAGCGAGGCTGCCAGCCATATTCCGAAAGCGTGCGGCTAATGATGGTGGAACCAATCGGCATATTCGGCAAGCATCGGCCGCCTTCCCGAGCGCAGGGGTGGGCAGTGCCCTGTTCGACACGTACATCGGCAACATGACTGCGGCATAGAAGACCGCCGCTGCCCGGGCGTCGAGGATCCGCTTGGGCGAGGCGGTCCCGCGAAACGACGGCGGCAACGCCGATGTACCTGCGGTTATGCCCCAATGCGGCCGACCCGCAATCTGAGTCGTATCGGTAAGCCAATCCAAACCGGGCTTAGATTCGCAGGCGTATGTGTGACAGCTTGGCCTCGCTTCAAAGCCACGCCGCCAGGCCAAAGAACAAGTCTGCCGACATCGACCATCGTCGGCAGTCGCGGCCAGGACGTCATACGTTCCATGCCGTAGCCCTACTCATGTCTTGACGCAGAGGGCGGTGTCGGCCCGTCGCCCTACCGGGCTGAGCTGCTATGACCGATGCTACGTGCCGCCACATAGCCCTAGTGGCGCCCGTGATGACATATGCAGGCTGTGACTTGAACGCGATCGCCGCCGGTATCTGCGCGCAAACCAGCGAACGGTCACGGGCCCCTGGAGGGCTCGTCGGAAATATTCGCTCGCTACCAGCGCGCCTTCTACGCTCGGTCGACGGCATTCCTTCAGGCTCGGATGGCCTTGAAATGAACCTGAGCCGCGTCGGCGGGCGCCGGTTGTCCCATCAGATAGCCCTGCAGCTCGTCACATCCGAGGTCGCGCAAGAAGTCGGCCTGACTTGTGGTTTCCACGCCTTCGGCCGCTACCCGCAGCCCCAGATCCCGTCCCAACGTCAGAATCGCCCGCGATACCGACGCGTCCAGAACGCTGTGCGGCAGCCCCCGCACGAAGCTCTGGTCGATCTTCAGCTTGTCCCAGGCGAAGTGCTTCAAATAGGCGAGGCTCGAATGGCCCGTGCCGAAATCGTCCAGCGTCAGCAGGGTCCCCAAGGCCTTGAGTCTGCGAAGCTCGTCTTTCACCCGTACCAGGTTTTCCAATACCGAGCTTTCCGTCAGTTCGATTTCGAGCATATGGCCGGGCACTCGAAATTCCTGCAACGCGTCGGCAACCGCACGATGCAGGCCCGCGCGCCGCAGTTGTTGCGGCGATACGTTGACTGCGATGGTGAACCCCGTATAGCCGGCATCCAGCCATAGGCGGATCTGGCGGCAGGCTTCGCGTATCACCCAGTCGCCGATTTCCCTAATCAGCCCCAAGCCTTCGGCTATAGGGATGAATCTGTCCGGTGCGACGTCGCCGAGCAATGGGCTGCTCCAACGCAACAGCGATTCGAAGCCGCTCAGGCGCATATCCGAAGCCGAAAACTGAGGCTGGTACTGGAGCATCAATTCACCGGCCTGGACGGCTTCGCGTAACAGGCCGCCCATTACGGTGCGGTCCTCGATGTCTTGCATGTCCTCGGTTTGGAACGGGCAAACACAGTTGCGGCCCAGCACCTTTCCGCGCTCCGCGGCGGCTTGGGCCCGGCGCATCAGATCCAGCGCAATGTCGCCATGCGCGGGGGCGTAGCTTATGCCGATCGTCGCGGTCAATAACACGCGATAACCCTTGCCCTCGAACGGCAACGTAAGCAGTTTGCGAATGCTCTCGGCTAGGCGTACGGCCGCGGCCCCATCGCCGCCTTGCTGGACGACGACAAACTCATCGCTCGCAAAGTGACATACGGCGACCTGTTCGCTCGCGAGCGACTGCAAGCGAACGCCTACGGCCCTCAGAACCTCGTCGCCGTTCTTATGGCCAAGAGAGCCGTTGATTCCATGGAAGCGATCCAGGTCGATGAAGACCACTGCAGCGAACGCCCCCGCGTTCTCGAACGCCCGAATCATCTGAGGCTCTAGAACGGAATAGCGCTGCAAGCCGGTTACGATGTCATACCTGGCATGGTCGGCCTCCGCGGCAAGCAATCGCTTCTGCTCGGTGAGGTCGCGAATGAAGGCCGTGAAGTACGCCATCGTCCCGCCATCGATCCGCGTCACTGTCAGCTCGACCGGGAATCTCTCGCCGCCTGCCCGAATGGCGACAAGCTCCAGCCTCCGGTCGAGGATGGTCGAGGTGCCGGTCATCAAATGTCGCCGAAAGCCCCGCCGGTGGTTGTCCCGCATCTCTGGCGGGATGATGACTTCTGCGACTTCGAGGCCGATGACTTGCTCGCGTCTCCAGCCGAACACGCGCTCGGCGGCTGGATTGAACTCGGTTATTTGCCCGAGTTCGTCGATGACGATGATCGCGTCGAGAGCCGACTGCACTACGGCTCTATATCTCGCATCGGTCCCCGGGGGGCTCGCAACGCTCTGGATTGTTACGTCTCGCATTGAACGCCCCTTCTAAGGCCGCGAGTTCCGCGTAATTCCAATCAGCATCACATCCATACGCCTGAGCGTCGAACAATGGAGAGGCCGGACGATTTATGTCTTCGAGCGGTTAGATTCTCATTGGGTCGGCGGTCGAGGAAAGCGCAAGTCCAGATGCAAGACAGCTGCGAGCGGCAAGCGGTGCAGTCGTTGAGTCTTGCGCGGCCATCTCCAGATTCCGGATCTCATAAAGTTTCAGGCGCAGGTAATCCAATTAGGAGCCGATCTTCTCTTGCGTAACGAGAACCAGTGCGCACATCGGTCAGTCGGTTTCTGAGTGGCGCTCTGTGGGGTCGTAGGCCAGCGTCGTTCGATGCAGAAAGCGCGCGTCATGGGAGGTGGCGCACAGGAACGAACACGACGGCATCTATAAGGCAACGATAGTTCTCGGAGCCCTTGCGAGTACGGGCCGATCTTTCCCTGGAGCGCCCGGTCAGTGGAAGTCGGCAGAGATCGGATCGGCGCGCTCGGCAAGGCGCCATCGCTGTCGTTGTGCGGATTGAAGGCGCTGAATCCGGTGCCGGTGGTGGAAAAGGGCAGCCCATGGTTTCCGCGCACGTTGGCGTGGAGCCAGCCAGCGCGGCTCCAATTGCGCGGTCCGATCGTCGCTATTGGCGTTACATGTTCTTTATGTGCGCCGAGTCACCGGAGCCATCGCAGTATTCAAGCTTTGGACTCACTCTGCGAACTCGACACGTCACACTAATAGTGAACGAAATAAAATCCAGCGGGCCCATTTCTTCCCGTTAGATTCGGTGCTTGTTCGTTAGATTCGGTGATGAAGCCGGACTCCGACTACGACGTCTCGGAATCGGATTCGAATGGCCGGTATATCCAACAGCACCTGTCCGTAAGCCGCCTCGACAAGGGCTTGGGCAGTCGACTCGCGCTTCTAACCACCGCGTTGCTGCCGGTTTCAAGGCGACTTGAGCGTGGCTGATCGATCTGCAGAGCGAAGCGAGTCGCTCGGTTGGTTGTAATCGAGACAGATTGGATGGTTCAACTCCAGGATCCATAAACACTCATCCGCGAACCCAGTAACGGAGAAAACTCATGACGGTGAAATCCGAAGACTTATTCGTCGAGATCGAAGACGTAAAACTGTGCTATCGGGTTGAAGGCGACCCGACGCATCCGCCCGTGCTGTTGATCATGGGCTTGAACTCGCAGCTGATCCATTGGCCGCAGCACCTCGTCGACAAGCTGAAAGAGGAGCATTTCGTCATCCGCTTCGACAACCGCGACAGCGGCCTGACCCGCTGGCGGACCGGGGCGCCGCCTGCCGACGGCTATCGCCTTGTGGACATGGCCGATGACGCCATCCAGTTGCTGGATCACCTCGGGATCGACAACGCTCATATCGTCGGGGCTTCGATGGGCGGCATGATCGCGCAGAGACTGGCGATCAACTATCCCGCGCGAGCGCGCAGCCTATGCTCGATCATGAGCACAACCGGCAATATTTGGGTCGGGTATGCGCAACCCGGCGTCATTGGGGAGTTGATCAAGGAGCCGCCGTCCGACCAGGAAGGCGCGATCAATCATATCGCGGCGCTGTACGCTCTTATCGGCTCGGATACTCATGCTGTCGCCGAGGGGCCACGTCGTCGGGCGCTTGCCGAAGCGGCTTACAAGCGTTCGCTCGATTCGAACGGCGCTCCGGCCCACCCCGGCGGCGGCGCACGTCAAGTCGGCGCGATCCTGCTCGCAGGCGATCGTACGAAGGAACTCAATGGCCTGGCCCTGCCGACCCTGGTCATCCACGGCGACGAGGACGCGCTCATCCACATTTCCGGCGGCAAGGCCACTCGCAAGGAGATCCCCGGGGCTCAGTGGCTCGGAGACCCGGAGAAGGGCGTCCAGGGCATGGGGCACGATCTGCCGCAGCCGCTCCTCGACGCGGTCGCTAACGGCATCATCGATCACCTCAACTCCGCCGCCGAAACCGCTTGGCGGCCGGTAGAAGGGGCGAAAGGGCAAGGGGCACGGACTAACGCAGCCACTCCTTGATCCGATCGCTGACCGGATCACCGGTCACCTCGCTTGGTAGTCGTTCAATGGATGGGGGCGTCACTGGCGGCCCCATCCATCGCGTGTGAACCGGGAGCGATCCGGGCGGCGCCGGCAAGTTCCAAAAACAAAAGCGCGCCCGGTTGGGGAACCGGACGCGCGAGGCAGAACAACTACAGGGGGGAAGCTGGTCTGCCGTGGTGAAATGCTGACCGATGGGAATCTCCCATACTGAGATCGAAAGTCAGTTTCAACGAGTTGATCTGCGTAGTGAGACCAAGGCCTCGGATCGCAGTAAGAAGTTCTCGACTTCGACCCAGACGCAGGGCTCAGCGGCGAACAGGATGCTTATGCCGCGCCCTTCATCGAGTGCTTCAGCTGGCTCATTTCGCGATGCGTACCCCGCACTATCGGCAAGAAGCGCTCCACCGCGGATCGGGCGGCCGGCGTGAGCTTGGAGTCGCCTGCCACCTCATTGAAGGCCTTGAGCAGACGATCTTCCGAATCCTCCAGTTCGGCAACATAGCCGTAGGCGGTATCGCCAAAGGCCGCGCGGACCTTACCGTAAAGTTGTTGCATCGAACCCGCGAAAGTCCCATGTTCGGCAGGCTTTCCTCCCGTCGCCGCGACTTCCGTGCTGAGCGCGGTCACGATATCGGACTTCGTCGAAGCGATGCGGGAGAACAAGGCGGATAGCTCGGCGTTCTTCACCTCTCCGGAGGCCTCGGTGTAGAAGTCCTTGCCATCGCGGGCAATCTCGATGAGATCGTTGAGATTATGCGTGGTTGCACGATCTGACATGTCTGACTCCTAAGCTACTTCAAGGGGAGCCCGCACTATCTCGGGCATGGCATGACGCGCCCGTGATCAGCGTCTACCGCTAGCGCAACAAGCGAATGCCAACTCGCTCGAAACCTCGGCTGCATATGAGTAAGCGTTCGGATGAACGAACAGCATTACGAACAAATTCCAGATATCGATCTGCGTCGAATGAACGCAGACACGAGCCCTGCGACGACGGCCGGATCATGGCCGAGATGCCGCATGAGCCATGGCTCCGATTCGCGGTGAAAAGGATTTGTCGGTCGGCGATGCGCCGAGCCGTGTGAAAGCTGAACTCGATTGCGGCGAGGCCGCCGACTCTCCCGGTGCTAGTCGTAGGCAGGGAAGATCATGCGGCTTGAGATCTCGCGCATGAGAACCTTGAGCTGCGACGATGCACGCACGGCGACGTACGGTTCGTTATGCGCCCGTGATGCTTTCTTTGGATATTTGGAAATGCGGGCCGCGTTCACGATTTGTGCTCCAGTAAACCGTTTTCAGCACGTAGACGCCGCTTGCTCGTATACCTAGCTTGGTCGCCACGGCCCTGCGAGCGCATCGGCCGTAAATGCCGTCGGGTCTCCGCGTTTTCCGATGTCGCGCATTGCGGAAGCCGGGACGGTTACCCGCCGCGTACCGCGGCACCTTTGGGGTTTCAATCGGGAACGCAACAACGGTCGGTGCCGTAGAAGCGCTGGCGGCGGAGCCGCAGCGCCCTGCCGTATCCGGTGCTACGCCGGGCGCTCACCACTAGAGGGCGCCGGGCTGCGTGGAGTGGGACGCCTCTCACCGCCAATGCGCCGAATAGGTGGTCCACGGTGCCTGTCCTGGTCCCGTCCACACACGGAGAGATGTGCATGAATCGTCGCATTTTGTCGCTCGCCATCGGTGCTTCACTGATGTCCGTCGCGCTGCCGGGCCTGACCGCGGAGCTGCTGACCGTCGACAGGCCGATCGAGGGCCGCTACATCGTCGTATTGAAGGAACAGGCCGCAACGCTGTCGGCCGACAGCCGCAACGGCGTAGCCAACGTGCCCGCCGTCGCGCAGGGCATCGCCCATCAGTACCGCGTCAAGCTTCAGCGCAGCTACCAACACGCGTTGCGTGGTTTCGTCGTCGACGCAGACGACGCGTCGTTGGCGCAGTTGCTCAAAGACCCGCGGGTAGCCTTCGTGGAAGAAGACGGCTATATGTCGGTGGAGGCAACGCAGAGCAACGCCACCTGGGGCCTGGATCGCGTCGATCAGCGCGATCTGCCGCTAAGCACCACCTACACCTACGACACCGACGCCGCCGGCGTACACGCCTACGTCGTCGACACCGGCCTGCGCGCCGACCACACCGAGTTCACCGGGCGCATCGGCAATGGCTATTCGTCGGTGCCGGACGACTCCAGCACCACCGACTGCCACGGCCATGGCAGCCATGTGGCCGGCACCGTCGCCGGCACGACCTGGGGCGTGGCGAAGAAGGCCACCGTGCATCCGGTGCGCGTATTCGGTTGCGGTTCGTCTGCGCCCAACTCGCAGATCATCGCCGGCATCGACTGGGTCACCGCCAATCACGTCAAACCCGCGGTGGCCAACATGAGCCTGGGTGGGCCGGCCTCGACCGCCACCGATACCGCGGTTAACAATCTGATCAACGCCGGCGTGGTCGCGGTGGTGGCGGCCGGCAACGGCAATATCGACGCCTGTACCGAGTCGCCGTCGCGGGTGCCGCGCGCGCTGACCGTGGGCGCGAGCGACCGCAACGACGCGCGTTCGATCTGGCAGTTCGGCCAAGCCTCCAGCTGGGGCACCTGCCTCGACCTGTTCGCGCCGGGCACCGCGATCGTATCGGCCGGCATCGGCAGCGCCACCGCCTCGGCCTCCAACAGCGGCACCTCGATGGCCTCGCCGCATGTGGCCGGCGTCGCGGCGCTGTACCTGGCCGTGCATCCGGCCGCGACCCCGGCCGAAGTGCATGCGGCCATCGTCGACAACGCCACCCCCGGCAAGATCAGCGACCTGCGCGGTTCTCCGAACCGTTTGTTGTACTCGCTGTTCTCTGCCGGACCGGGCAACAACCCGCCGGTCGCCAACTTCACTTCCAGCGTCAGCGGGTTGACGGTGAGCTTTACAGACACCTCGACCGACAGCGACGGCACGATCGCTTCGCGCAGCTGGGCTTTCGGCGACGGCACGACATCGACCGCGGCCAACCCGAGCAAGACCTACGCCGCGGCCGGCACCTATAACGTCAGTCTGACCGTTACCGACGACGACGGCGCCACCCACACCAAGAGCGGCACGGTCACCGTCGGCAGCGGCGGCGCCCAGACCTATACCAATGGTACCGACGTCGCCATCCGCGACAATGCCACGGTGGAAAGCCCGATCGCCGTATCCGGCCGCAGCGGCAACGCACCGGCCAATGCCAGTGTGTCGGTGAACATCGTCCACACCTACAAGGGCGATTTGAAGGTCGACTTGGTCGCACCGGACGGCTCGCTGTACAACATCCATAATCGCAGCGGCGGCAGCGCCGATAATGTCAGCGGTACCTTCACGTTCGATTTGTCGAGCGAGCCGCTCAACGGTACCTGGAAGTTGCGGGTCAACGACAACGCCTGGTTCGACACCGGTCGTATCGATACCTGGAGCGTCACCTTCTGATATCTGCGGCACCGATCCACCGCGCGTGCACGCCAGTGCGCGCGCGGTGGATGTCTCGCCCCCCTACCGACCGCGAGAGAGAGTGGCTCGGGTGAGGACGCGTACCAAGCCAAATCCGGGCGCACGTTGGGCGGCGCATTCGCTAAGGCGGATCCTGCTTGTTCGCGGTGGCTTCCGCCGGATCTTCGGCGGGCTGCAGTAGTGCCTCCGCCGCATCTGTTGGCACGCCTGGCGGAGCCTGTGTCGCGATGACGTCGCCTCGAAGATTGCAACGATGCATGGCGATTCGGCATCGCATGGATCTGACGCGATTCGCCTCGTACCGCATGTCCCGCCTAACAGCGCGGAAACCGCGCGTAGTCGCTCGCGATGCGTTCCACGCGATGTGGCACGTTTCCCATGTGAATTCGACAACTTCGCTGTCTCATTCGTTTGTTAGGCTACGCGCATCGACGTCCCTTGCGCAGGAACCTAAATGCCGAAGCTGATCATCCGGCGAGTCTCAGTCGATCGCAGCACCGTTGATGCATTCCAGGATGACGCAGTGAACGCGGTGCTTACCTTGCCCGGTGTGACATCTGCGGTGAAGCTGTTACAGAGCGATCAAGCAGTGAGGATCGAGTTTGACTGGAAAGAGCCGCGCTACGAGAGCATCGAGGAGCATCTGAACCGGCACGGCTTCACCTCTAACGATTAGGCCGCATCAGCGGAGTCCTCAGTACGGGCTTGCCGCGATCAGCCTGCCGACCAGGTCGATGGGTTGAGGCGACAGCGGTCCGGGCTCAGGCAGGTCGCGCCGTGGCGGCCGAGCTCTTGCTTCCGTAGTCCGGCTTCGCGCTCGCGTTTCTTAGCGAACCAGTAACCGGCATCAGCCACGCCACGGCGCTGGAAGCTGAGATCAGGGCGGCCATGGTTCAGTGGGCGTGGCCTGATCGCCAGGGCCGAGTCGAGCCGTGAAGCGGCCTCGGCTCGGAACTGTTGATGGCCGATTGCCAGGTTGCTACCGTCTGCCAAAGAGCCAAGCGCCCCTTGAGCAAGGCTGCCACGACTGAGGCTTTCGGAAGGGTGTGCGAATGGCGAAGGGGAGCCCTGGAAACTGACGCGCTTGAGACGAGGCTTCTCGTGGGCACCTGACTGTTAACAGTGGCGCACAAGTCGCGCGGAGTGATATCCCGGCCTGCGGGCGAGAGTCCGGCACATGTTTGGATTTCTTCAGTTCCGCCTGATCTAATGGCCACCAGCCGTTGTGATTTGTGTGATGTGTCGCGAGAGGGATGCCGTTTGGGAATCGTAACTTTATTGAAGCAAGCTTCTGTGGCCGTTGCGATCATCGCGGCCGGGGCGGCTGCTTTTCATGGGGCTACCGAACACACCATGGTCGTGGGCAACATTGAATACATCTGCCCCAATGGCTGTGTCGTGACCGCGGGCCCGAAGGGCGCCATGGTGCGTGACATTGCAGGGGCCAGAGTGGCAAAGACGTACGTGTCAGAAGTAACTGCAGAAACCATACAAATAGATAATATCGAGTATGTCTGCCCGAACCGCTGCGTCATAACCGAGAGCCCTAGGGGGGCGGTGGTGCGCGACATCGCAGGGGCCACAGTCGCGAAGGCAGAAGTGCCCCAGACAGCCATCGCCATAGGCAATGCCGAATACATCTGCCCGAACAGTTGTGTCGTAACCCAGAGCCCCAAAGGCCCGGTAGTGAGCGACAGTGAAGGTGGCAGAGTCGCACAAGGGTACCTGTCGGATGCCTATGCTCTTCACACTGAGCGGCCTTCCCGGCTCTGACATCATGAGCCCGATCGTCGCTGCATAGCTTCTGTCCGGTGCTATGAAGCTCATCCCGGATCATTCACCTGGCCTAGTCCTGACTCCGATGCGCGTAGCAATCTCCGTGACGGGCGTCGAACCGCATCGTGTCGCGGTGGCGAAGTTTCACGGCAGTCGTCTTGAGGGGGGCCTGGCGACGTTCGATCGCGAGACCCGTCCGGCTTCGCAGCGCGACTTCGCGCGAGCCATCAGCAGCTCGCAAGCGAATTCGATCCAAGTCGAGTACCGCGATGCGTTGAAGCTTGCGCGCGGCCGGCTGCCCGGGTCGATCCTATTGCGGGACCTTCAATTGGATTTCTGGCCGGCTGGCACGGAACCGCTGCCGCTGGAACTGGCGAAAGTGGTCGCCACGTCGGTGCTTCGTCACTTCCAGTCGGGAGGCGATGTCGATTCGGTGTTCGATGCCGCCAAGGCCAAACTCGCGAACGATCGTTCCCGCGCGGATGGGGAAAAGCCGATTACGGCGTACCGTCCGATCGGGGTAGTAACGGCGTTCGATCTCGTCTGGATATTTCCATGCTCTCACGCAAGGCTGGTTGCGCTATCGCTAGCTTTGGTTCGCACATGCGTTGCGGCTCGGCCGAGCGAGGCGATGGATGGGCGGTCGGCGCGGTCCGTTAGGGGCTTGGATGGTTGCCCAACTGGGCTATCCCTGGTCTGACGAGGGTGTCTTGAGTCTCACCCCCCGGCCAGAGCCGTAGCTAGGCGTGTTTTCACCGATCAATTCGACGCCTGCTGCATCCAGGGCGTTGATGATCTTGGTCAAGGTGTCGACCACACCGCGAACATTGCCCAGGCTCGCTTCCATGCGCTGAATCGTGGGTAGCGAAACCCCCGCCTTCTCGGCCAGCGTCTTTTGGTCCATGCCCGCCAAGGCGCGGGCAGCACGAAGTTGGCTTGCCGTAATCAATGCAACGACTTCGCAGGCAGGGCGATCGGATGGGGAGCGGCAGAGACGCAGGGGCAGGCGGTCATCGTGGTGGTCGGTAGGGGGCCAGGGCGGCAAATCATCGCCAATTGCGTGCGATCCGGCACCCTCGCCAGGGTGCCCATCATTCTTACAGCATCTATCTTGATGTACAAAACATCTATTGATATCCTTTATACATCCAGTCTGATCATGGTCGAGCTCCGAGCGGGCGGCCCAAGTGCGCGTCCATTTGGCGCATGACACACCGATTCAGGAGATTCCCGCATGACGGCGCCACTGCCCCAGCTGACCACTTTGACCTTTGTCGGTGTCCAGCTCACCTCCGCCGTGGAGATCGAGCTTCGGGGCAACCTGTCTTTCCTGGAGGTCTATCGAGCAATCCAGCAAGGAACCTTGCTTCGGGAAATCGACCGGGTATTGCCGGGTGCGTGCGATTTCAGCGTGTACCCGCAAGACAGTGAGCAGTGCGCGGCCCTGCATGAAGCGCTACGACAGGCCGCGGGCGGTGTTGAGGGGCTCGAGCGGCGCAAGCTTGGGCTGATTTCCTCCGGAATCCATTTGGTACTGGCCCTGATCCTGGAAGCGATCAAGCAGTGTTATTGGATTGCTCCCCGCGTGAACCTACAGAACGCCCCCTCTGTATGAAGTCGGCGGTCGGTACGAGGTAACTATGCTGTTGGAACCCGATCTCGAGTTGGCCGCGTTACCCTGGCCTGTCCTGGCATTTGTGGAAGACTATTTGGCAAACGACGATCGCTCTAGCGATGCGGAGTTGGCCGCCCATTTCATGGCCAATGGCTTGACGCGGGGACAGGCCATTCGCGCACTGCGGTTCCGTGGTGCATACCAGGATGCTTTCTTCCTAACCCACGAGACGCCTATCCGTTGCGGGGCGCGTCCGCATCAAGCCTGAGGTGAACGTCAGCCCCGTTAGCACGCGAGCGCGGTGTTCAGTGCCCACACTGCCCCATTTCTTTGGAGTCGAAGATGATTGTGAAAGACAGCAATGGCGCGCCGCTGGCCGATGGCGATTCGGTTCTGGTAATCAAGGATCTCAAGGTCAAGGGCACCTCGGTCACGCTTAAGCGCGGGACGTTGTGCAAGAACATCCGCCTGACCGATGACGAGGAGCTGATCGAGTGCAATGTCGAAAAGGTCAAAGGCCTGGTGCTGCGCACCGAGTTTCTAAAGAAGGCCTAGTTCGGGAAGGGCACGTTACGCCGTTCGTTGCAGTAACTCTTGGGAGACGCGGATGACACGCAACGATCGAAAGCTCGATGACCTACGGCGGCGCATTCCGACATTCCGCTGCATAGACGGATGCCGCGACTGCTGCGGACCGGTGACGGCGTCCTCGGAAGAAATGGCGAGGCTTCCGATCAAGACCGAAGCCGAGCACGCGGCGGCCCTGGTCGAATGGAGCTGCCCGCATCTGGGGCCCGGTGGCTGCCACGCGTACGATGAGCGGCCGCTCATCTGTCGGCTATTCGGGACGACGCCGCGTCTTGCCTGTCCCAATGGCTGCCGCCCCGAGCAGATGGTCGACGAGCAGACCGAACGCGAAGTCCATGCCTTCCTTCGGCAAACCCGGCAAGTGCTGGTCTGACGCCCATGAACGATCTCACGCCGGCCGAGCGCGCAGCATTCTTCGTACTGTTGAAGCGGCAGCCGCTGTTCAAGTGGGAGCGAGAGGTACTTACCGAACTGGTGTTGGCGAGCTTGGAGAAGAAGGGGCTGATTCTCCGTGGCGGGCAGGAATGGCGGGTCACGGAGCAGGGACGGCGTCGCGCGGAATCGGCGCGCAAACTGTGATAGGCCGAGCGTAATGATGCGCGCGAACGCCGAGGTAAGTCCGCCGAGTCATCCATTCAATCCGAGCAAAATGCGGCATCTGTACTCCGCGAATCTGGATGATCCCCGGCCTATTTGCGTCCGGGGTCGCAGTTCGATCTAGAGCCTCCCGTCATCGACGCTCGCAGGAGCTTTGATGAGCGCCGGCCCGCTTTCTGCGGACGTTCGGTTTCATGAGGTGCATGGCTACCTTATCGCGATACTCGCCGGCCGAATCCAATGGCCGCGATTGGCCGAACGCGGTCGGCTGTATTCGCGGACCGCGCAGCGACGACCGCTTTCGGTGCGCGCCGCGGGACCATCTGCCTGGGGCGCTGCCCGCGCCGCCAGGGCACTGAGCGGGGCCGAAGATAGAAGGACTCCCCCCGGCCTCCGTCCAAAGTTCATATCTTCCTTGGTGGCTAATGCCTGTCCAAAATTCCTCGGTTTTTCCCCAGCCTAGTCGGCATGCTGATCGCGGTGCGTTGCGGAATTACCCGCCAATTCATGGTGAGGCGATGTGACGTGGTCGTCGCAATGGATTTCAAGTTCCCCGTCCAGAATTGAAAGCCGAAACGAAGCGAGTATCTCGTCCAATCCATTAGGCCATTCGGGGCGGGGAGTCTCGAAGGTCACTGTCACCTCGGGCTCGGACTGCTGTTCAAACCTGATTGATCGCACTTCCTTTAAACGACATAGTGCGAAGCGCGCTAGCTCGGCAATGGAGTTCTTTGGTCTTCTTGCTTGATAGGCTCTGATAAGAACTAACCTGTGACGATTCATCTCAGCTCCGAAGCTGTAGGTTAGTCAACTAGCTGCCTGGAGAGTGGCAAGCAGATTCTCTCGTCTTCTAGGAATACTTATAGCGATTAGCTAGGGGCGCCAGTCGCATCGTCGGGTGTAGACCGATGTCGCACCACGGTCATTGGGCGCCAAGTCCAATCCGAGCGGCCATTCTGCCCTTTCGGTTTCAACGCGGTGCGTGGCCTCGCTCGGGGTCTCTTGCAGGACTCTGAAGTCGATAATGCCGGCGACGAAGTCGAGAGCGCGTCGGGCTGCCTCGCCGAGGTTGCCGGCCGAGGGCTCTTGATCAGGGCTTCTTGTGACAACGACGAGGTTATTCCTCATAGATCGATCTCCCAAGGCGTTGAGTCATATTCTCGTTGAGTGAGCGATGCTTGTAGACCGCTCGTCGGCTTGTCGCTCATTTATGGGTGCTGGCGGTCATTCAAAGCTTTCGATCTGCACACGCAGCTTATGCAGGCGCAGGGCTCGCCAGATTGCTATTGGACCGAGCAGGTAAAGGTCAACGTAACGAATGCTCCAACCGGGATAGTACCTAACGGAAATCCGGCCGTAAGATCCGACATCAGAATAGGGGTTGGCGATGTCGGGCACCCACCAGCGACCGTGCTACTGCATGTGACCGTGGAAGCAGGGGGGCAGTTGAGGCCGCTGCTTGGCGAGTCCTGGACGACCGCGCCAGAAACCGAAACGGGGCCATTATTCCCAACCTTGATCGTATACTGAGTACTCGCCCCACGAACAAGAGTGTCGTTTACTTGATCGTTGTCTCCCGCAAGCGGTGTATTGGTTTTGGTGATCGTAAGATCCGCAACTTGCGCGATATTGGTGAACGTACAAACAATTGAGCTGCCAAAAGATGTAGCGGCAGTGTTCAATGTCACCGTGCGAGTCGATAGGTCAACGCTCGCTGATCCACCTGCACCCATACCCGCGCAAGCAATGCCGTCGAGTTGGTAGTTCGCTGGCAACGCCGATTCCGTGACCGTCGTTGCCGTTGCCGGGGAGGTCAGTATCTGTACCGGCCCCGGCACACCGACGTTCGCGGTTGCTGTCGTGATGTCATGACCGGCGATGCCGTTGCTTCCGGAAAATGAAAACGTTCCGGTACCGTTCTGGGTGACTTTAACGACCTGCAAGGTCGGCAGCAGGCTGTTCGTCGCTGTACACGATATCTCGCTCAGATTCGCGTTCGCCGTATTTGGCGTCGTTGGCGGTCCGGTCGGCGCGCTCGTCATGCTAGTGAAAGTTCGGCTGGTGCCAATGCCGCCTAGCGCCACCGCGGCCCCCGAGCGATCGAGGCATGCGATGTTGGATACATAGCTCGACAGGCTGGTGCCGGTGCCAGCGGATTCGCTAACAGTGACTGTTGTGCCGAATTGCACCGGGACGAAGCCAGTGGTGCCGCCGTGCCCGACATCAGTCACTGTGCCGCTACTGGTCTGAACTGCCGTTGCCGAAGGCGGCTCCACGCTGAGATTAAAGAGTCCGGCAGCGCTGGCGGGTACCAATGCCTTAGTAAGACGAACCCGAGGCAGTAGGGTGATCGTATAGTCCTCGACCTCGCCGCTATCGGCGCCGCCTGTCGGGTTCTGTACTTCCGAAAGGGTATAGCCGGTGCGCAGCCGCATATAGCTTTCGCCTGCGACGTATGCGGCGCCGGTCGGAATCGGCCAACTCAACAGGACCGAACCGGAACTGGAGGTCGAGTTGCAGGCCCGTTCGGTAGTTTCAAAGGTGCCGTTGCGATTGAAGTCGATCCACCCGCATAGCTGAGCAGTCGAGGCGGCCTGAACGCCATCGACGGGCACGTTCAACGCATACGTGTTGATCCCGACGATAGGTACCGCGGCGAGTGCGTTGTCGCTGTCCCCCGCAGCTGTATTGTTGGCCAGTGGATTTGCCGTATCGAAGACCGCGGCCGTCGCATGAAGCGTGTTCACGATATCCGCTTCGGCGGGATGCGCTCCCGCAGCAGGGGCAACGAATGCACCGAGGGTCAGCCCGCCTATCGCGTGCCCGGCGCCGCCATAGCTGGCAGGCGCATCGCTAAAGTCATCGTCCAGCGTGACCGTGACGGAATAGACGTCAGGCGTTATAGGTTGTGGGGTAGCGGCAGCATTCATTCGTTGGGCAACAAAGAATCGAATGGTGCTGAACGTTCCGTTGACCTGAATGGTGCCGCAGCCGTTCGTTGTTGATCCCTCGCAGCCGCCTGCGAGTCCATTCATGAAGCCGCCACGGACACGAGGCATGCCGGCGCCGCCCGCACCAACCGGGGCCGTGCCCAGGATCATTCTAGTTCCCGCGCCGCTTCCTAGGATGCTGAGAGTTCCGCCGGGAGCCACTGCGGTATCCAAGGTCCATGCGGTGGCGTAGAAGCCCGTGCCGTTGGATGCCGCCCATTCTGAGATGTGGAATCGCGGATTTGTAACCGGCCGGGTGAAGGTAAACGTGATCGTCCCATTCTGGGCTTCCTGACCGGCACTGAAGGGGCCTGCCGTACCCGGCGTCTGGAATCGATAGGTAATCTGACTCAGTGGGATCTGCGGGTCCCAGTATGTATTAGCCGTCGCGATGGGCGTGCCATTAGCCACCTGCGCGGTCGGATTGGTGCCGGCGAAACTGACAGTCAAACCCACACCCGACGGGAATGTTGTACCCAAACCTGTTGGAGTCAGATTGAGTTCGGCAGCACCTGCTGTTGATGCGAGTAGCATCGATAGAATCAAGAATAGCCGCGCACTTAGCTTTCGAGTGCTCACAGTTGCGTCGGTCGTGCTCAGGTCGGCCGCTACTGTGGCAGCGGGAAGGCAAGCCATAGGTGTCCCCTCTGCCCGGGCGGGCAGTGTATGAAATGGCACAAATGAGTTCCCAGGATATGGACACGACAGCCCTTGTGCCATGTGTGAGTTATTGAACACCTCCCCATACCCCTCGCCCCCTTCTTCTCTCGCCCCTATCAAGCCCGTCGGCTCGGCAAGCGTCTGAAACTGACGATAGCTACTTATCACTCTCGGCAAACGGTCGAAATGCCGTTCATCGGCCAATTCAGGCCGTCCCCGCCTCTGCGCCAACGCCTAGCGCTTGAACGTCTGCCCTGGAGGGATGTCCATAGGCCGATGACCTTGCAAGTCGAACAGCGTCTGATCGGGGCGCTTATCCGTTCGCGCGGAACGCCAGAATCCACTCCGGCGCGCAAGTCGCACAGATTGCCGCTAGCATCGTGGAATTCGACTGGACCAATCCGAGCTTGGTCGATGGAGACAGCGGCATCATCGCCGGCCACGGCCGGTTACTTGCCGCGCGCCAGCTCAAACTCGCGCAAGTGCCGGTGATCGAGCTGGCAGCGAAGTACCGCGCGTTCGATGTAGCCCACCCCAGTGACTGCCACCATGCTCAATCGCATCCGCCAATTGTTCAAACCAGTCTCGGTAGCGCACCCGACCGACTATCCCGCGCCCCCGCCGCCGGATACGCCCGAGATCGTCATGCACTGGCTCGCGGATACCCGCCAGCCCCTAGCAGATTGGGAGCGCATTGCCGAAGCCGAGCGGCCCGACTGATCCGACGCCGAGCGCGACGCGTTCTGGACCGCCGCCGCCTACTATTGGCTGGAAGCACTAGCCAAGGGGCTCGGGCCCGACTACCGGGTGCTTTCATCTGAGCGCTTCTTGCTGTTGACGGCGCTCGAACCCGCTGACGCTCAGCCCTTCCTGAAGTATTGCGAGACCGTGCGACGCTGGGTCGTGCGCAACCTCGGTTCGCTCGCCCATCCGATTGGCGGCGGCAAACATGTCTGCCTGATGTTTGCCGAGGACGATCAGTACTACGACTACATCGCCCACTACTATCCCGAAGGGGGCGAGTATGCGCTGTCCGCCGGTATGTTCGTAAACGCAGGGTACGGTCACTTCGCCCTGTGCGAGGGCGATACCGACACCATGCAGCCGACCATTGCACACGAACTCACTCACGCCCTATTGGGGCATCTGCGCATCCCTACTTGGCTTAATGAAGGCATGGCGGTCAACACGGAGCACAGCCTGTTTCCGCGCCTGGCAGACCCGCGCGCCGCACTCTATTCGCCGCAGGAAATCGCCCAGAAGCATGCCGCGTTCTGGACTCCCGAGCACATCCAGGAGTTCTGGTCCGGCGCCGCATTTCACCGGACCGATGACGGCAATCTGCTTTCCTATGATCTTGCCAAAAAGATGGTTGGTCTGGCCGCGCGCGATCACGACGCCTTCATCCCCTTTGTACTGAACGCCAACCGCGACGACGGTGGCCAAATTGCGGCCGAACATCTCGGTTATCCCGTGCACCACTTAGTCGAAGCGGTATTGGGAGAGGGAGAGTGGATACCAGATCCCGAGCAATGGTCGCGCGCGCCTGCGTATAGAAGCAACTAGCGAAGGCCATTGACAGGTCGTGTTTGGCGTACGGGGGCTGATGCGAATTTTGCGTCCGCGGCTCCCGCGTTCAAACCCGTCCATTCACGCCAGGGAACTCCCTGGTCCACCGAAGTACATGCCGCCGGTGGAGCCGTTGAGTCTATCGGCCTGGGCGCTTCTTTGCGGCCCGTTTCGGTGACTGCGCTACGCTGGCTCGAATTGTTTGCAAGGTGGGCGCCGGTGCGGCCACGGCCGGCGAGCGCAGCCGCTTCGCCACAGCAGTTCGTTCCAGTTCGAACGCTAGCCGACCGAAGCCCTCCTCGGCATAAAGCCAGAAGGCCAAGCCTACCGATACGCCGAGCCCCAGTGCCGCGCCCATCAGGGCGAAGTCAAACGGATTGTCCGCCGAAGGGGTGGAGAGGAAACTCTTCAAAGATCCTAGACCTGTCAACAGGGCGGTGATGGTGCCTGCAAATGCACCCCTCGCCTTCGCCTCCTTGAGATGCTGCTCTATGCGGGCCTTGCGCTCTTCGACATCCTCCGCAGTGGCGGACGAAATGTATGCCCGGAACTGAAGAGCGGCGGCTTCGTCGCGATCGATTTGGTCCGCCTGGACCGCGCTAAAGCGACGCGTAATTTTCCAGCCCTTCCAGATGCCCTCGGCGGCGCTGGTGATGCTCCAGGAAACGAATGCCAGCAGCATGATGACGAAGACAGAAAGAACGAACGTCCGCAAGGCTTCTTTCTCAACCCAGCCTGTAATAACCAATCCCAGGCATGCGTACAGGGTCACAGCGCCAAGGCACACGACAAACGCGGCGATGTCTTGAAAGACGCGGTTGAACCGGCTTAAGCGAAGCAGCGCTTCCTGCTTCTCAATCTCTTTCAATCTGTGTAGCAGATCACGGGTAGGGGGCAGGCTGGTCATTCTGAAGTCCCTTTGAAATGACGGGGTTGCTTGCCCTTCGTAACCTAATCGACCGTAGCGGCGATTTGAAGTGGACACGTAGCCGGAGGTTACGGCTCGGTGTCGGCGGATTCGCGATCCGCGAGGAAGTCCGGCTTACGGGTGGTCGGGCGTCTGCAAATAGCTAGGCAAGTAAGAGCTGTCCCACTCTTCACTGGAGGGCATGGCGATATCTGGCCGTAGTTTCTTGGCCAGCGCCTCGAAGCTCGCAATATCTTGGCGACCCAGGCTGTGCCATGAAGACTTCACTTCGCACGCGTAAGCCAGGCCATCAACGATCGCAAGAATGTCTGCTTCGGAATCTGGGGCCGTACGATCTGGCGAGTAGCCAAAGATCGTCGGGCCCGCATACATGAAGGAGCGGGAGGCTTGTTGGCGCAATAAAGCGAGCGCCCAAATTAGCGACAAAAGTGCTGCGGCTACGTAGACTTTCGAGCAGGAAGCCGCCAGCTCGAAACTGCCAAGAAACATTTACTGGCGGGCGCCTGCCTCATTGCGTATTCGGCGACTCCCCGGTGAGGGAGACAGCGTTCATCACGGGCTCGCTTGTGCCATAGAGATCGATGGGCTGAGCAGCGCCGTGAACATATCGAGGCGATAGTGCGTGATTGTGGCCGATGGCGCCCGTCAATCATGCCTGCCAAGTAGGGCAGCCCCCTTCATCTGCGCGCCATATCTAGCCCGGATGTCTCGGTTTGCCTGCCGTTCGTCGGGCTCACTCAGCCTCACTTCGGATTCTGATGACCTGTTCAGCTTTAGTTGGTTCATGCGCCATCATTTCTGTGATATCTGTCACAAATTGAAAAGCAACCAGCAAGGGGCGGGACATGGGGGAATCTGGGAGCTTTAAGCCAGGCGTGGACGCCTCTTTATCTTTACATCCGCAATTGGAGGCGCGCGTCGGGGCACTTGGCTGCGTCAGAGCCAGAAGTAATCTGCTCCATAGATTTCAGGCAGGCTTGGCGTCGGAGACGAGAACGGCTCAGCGCATGACGACAGCGGCGTCGAGCAGCGTGAGCTCGCCGCATCCAACTGCGAAGCGGAAACTTTTTACGCCCAGACCACTTGCCGGCCTGGCGCTTTCGTTATCTCTATTGTTTTCCGCCACACCGGTACAGGCTCAGTATGCGACCGGCGGCATCGGCCAATATCGCAGCCAGATCCTCTGGTTCGAATGGGGCACCGCGCCGAACAATATCCCCCAGCTCGGCACGACCGTGACCAATACCGTCTCTGTGTCCGGGGTGCCGCTAGCGGTGACCTGCACCTTGTCCGCGATCTCGGGTAATGGCCCTGACCCGGATCTGCGCATCTATCGGCCGGGCGGTTACGGGTGGGATGGCCTGGACGATCTTTACAACATCGGCGGTACCGGTGGCGCCAATAGCATGGATATTGGCCTGATAAATCGAACAGGGGGTTCTCAGGCCACGTTTACGTTTGCGTGCGCGGCGACGCTGGGGGGTGTGCCCTATGTGTTGGATGGCCTGGTTTTTGCCGATGCCGAAACAACCGATACCGGCGAATTCATCCGTACGGTGCCGGTAGCCGGGGCGACCTTACGTGTAATCGAGCGCTATCGCGAGCCGGGCTGTACAGGCGGATACAACGTCAATCTGACCGCCGGTACCTATCAGTTCACGACCATCACAGGGTGCAGTGGTCAGCCCAACCCGATGGGCATTTACTTTCTGGACAACGCTGCCTCGGCCACTATTACCTTGCAGGGCGGCGTAGCGACCTCTGGGCTGCAGGCGGTGGCCGTCGGGGTCATGCTGAGTGTGGCCGACTACGGCGACGCGCCCAGCAGTTATGGCAGTGCCGGCCATCTGCCACAGTACGCCTGGAGTGGAGGCACCTTGCCTTCGGGCAACACCGATATCTTCTCTGCCGGATTCAGCCCTGCCACCTTGACGCAACCCACCACTGCGCTGCTGGGCACGCGTGTCGATGTGGAAAACCCGGCTTGGGCCGGGGCCGGGGCCACCTTGGATGATGGCAACGGCGCCGTGGACGATGAAGACAGCGTAAATACAGCCACCTTGGCGCCGCTGTACCGCGGTTTGAGCGGCAACAGCTATACCGTGCCAGTAGTTTGCGTCGGCACCGCATCGGTTGCGGGCTGGATCGACTTCGACCTCAATGGCACGTTCGACGGCGACGAACGCTCGGCGACCGCGAGCTGCAGCGGCGGCAGCGCAACCTTGTCCTGGACGGTGCCTACCGACGTCACAGCCGGGAGTTCGTACCTGCGTGTACGCACCGCTACTAGCGCGCTCGAAATCGCGAGCGCAACCGGCATTGCAGGCACGGGTGAAGCGGAAGACTACGCACTTACCATCACCGATCCGAAAGTTCGTGTCGCTAAGCTGACTCAGGGTGGCGTTGGCGGTCCGTTCGCCTTCTCAACGACCAACACCTTGAGCCAGCCGGCCGCCCTGACCACAGTCACAGCAGACACGGCCGTGACCGGAACGCCGGTGTCGATCGACGACATCGCGACAAGCGTCGCCGTAACCGAGACCGCACTGCCGACGGGCTGGGCTCTATCCGCAATCGCCTGCACCCAATCGGGTGGTGCACCGGTGGCCGGGGCAACCTATGATCTCGCAAACCGCCGCGCAACCGTCCCAAGCAGTGCGCTATCGGCTACATCGGACATCACCTGCGCATTCACCAACGGCAAGTTGCCGGTACTGACGGTCCGCAAGATAAGCCAGGGCGGCGTCGACAGCTTCGACTTCACCGGTGATAACGGCATCGCCGCGCAAACGCTGACCACGACGGTGGCCGGCACGCCCGTCGACGGCGCCACGCAGGTGTTGACCACGGCGGGGGCGGTCACGACGATCACCGAGGCGCAGGTTCCGATAAACGTAGTGCCTACCTTCACTCTGACCGATATTACCTGCACCGGCCTGGGCGCCGGCGGCATAGCAGTGCGCGGCACAGCGCAGAACAAGAACCGGATCACGCTGAATGCGGCCGCGACGGCCTTCGGCGCCAACATCGTGTGTACTTTCACCAACGTCAAGTCGCCGACCGTGCAGTTGCGAAAGAGTTGGGTGAGCGCGATCGTCAACGACTTCTATCGCCTGACCGCGAGCGGCACCGGACCGAACCACAACGTCGCCTACGCCTTCAACTTGGATTCGACCGCCAACACGGCCAACGAGACCGACAACGGCGGCGCACAGCGGGTTGGTATCGGGGACACGGTCACCCTGTCGGAGACCGCCGGAGTGGGCAACGTCGGAATCTACACCGCCTCGGCCTGGGCCTGTACCGGCGGCAGTTTGAGCGGCAATACGCTGACTATTGGCGCGGCAGATGTCGGTGCGGCAATCGTATGTTCGATCACCAATACGGGCAAGGTTGCTAACCTGACCATCACTAAGACCAACACGCCCGTCTCGGGTCCGAACGATCAGGCCGGAGACACCCTGACCCGCGGTGCGACCACGACGTACACCATCGCGGTCACCAATAACGGCCCCGACACGGTGACCGGGGCGATGCTTCGTGATCCGGCGGCGAGCCGGGTGGGATTGACGTGCGCCAGCGCCCCTGTTTGCACGGGCAGCGCTTGCCCGGGCGGGCTGACGATGGCGGCACTCGATGCAGGCGTTCCGCTCGGTGCGCTAGCCAATGGCGCGACAGTCGTAGTCTCGTTCCCATGCACCGTCAATTAATGCCGCTTGTGGCGTGAAAACAAGCTGTATCGGCCAATTATGATTTCGTCATCTGGCCGACCCTAACCGTTTCGAAATGACGGGGGAACGATTATGTCCACTGATAAAATTGTCGCCAGAGTTCTCTTGCTTGTTATGGCCACGCCCATCTCAACATTGACGTTGGCGCACGGGCCTAGGCGATTCATATAGAAGAACTGTGGGGCGGGTTTCAGATTGGGGGGGTTATGGCGAGGCCGCGTGGGCAGCGGCCGAGTCTGCGACTAGGCGTCGCATGTCCTCCGGCTGGAGAGCGATTCCTTGCAGCGTAAAGATGCGCTGGAAGGTGCCGTTAGTGTTGAACACCAGCATCACGCTCTTGGTCGAACTGCTGACGTTGCCCGTCCAGATGCTCGACTTGCTCTGGATGTATGTCCAGGTGTGACCCACGGCGCCGCTCTGGCCCACTTGGGAGTCGTCGGCTGGGCGACCCAGCAACTTGGCTGCTTCAGCCAGCGTTGTCTGGCCGATCTGCAACTGCGACAAATTCGCCTCGTTGAACTCCTTGCCAATCGTGGCTTTAGCACCGCACATCAGCAGCACTAGCAACAATGACCCGACGATCCGCATCACGACTTCTTCTCCTTGCGTAGTCCCCCCTGGGCTTTAGCAATAGCCCGGTGCTTGAATTAAGCTAAACCGAGACGCGGCGTCGGCTTGAATGATTGTTAGGCCGTGGTGGCCTAGAGGATTCAGTTTGGTATCTGTCGCATGAGCTTGTACAGATTATGTATGTCTGCGGGATGCCCCTGCTCCTTAAGTCCGCTGAATATTAGGAATCCAAGAATTGAATTTCCTGTGTCGCGACGATTCACCAGCGTCAGGTCGCGCTCGCGATCAATCAACAAATACTGACCACCCCAGCCGTCCGCATTCACGGTTCCGAGTTTTGAGTTCAACCACCAAGAGTGGCCAAACCCGTCATAGAACGGACTTTCGACGGCCGAAGATGCCGTGGTGCTCTTGTCGATCCACGCTGCTGAAATGATTCTTTTCTGATTCCACATGCCGTCTTGAGCCACCAGAGCCCCAAGCCGAGCAAGGTCGCGCGCGCTCATATGGATGCGATAGGTTCTGTAGTCAGACTCAGATCCCTTTCGATCATAAAGAACGTGCTCACGGTTGAAGTCTTGCATGCCCAGAGGGGCCGATAGCCAAGCGTCCAGGGCTTCTCCAATCGAAAGGCCGGTCTTCTTCTCGAAGATTTCACCTAGAACATTAAAGTCCCAGTTGTTATAGAAATAGTGCTCCCCTGGGGGAAACTGGCCGCGACGAGGACGGCCTTCTTTAATCTCAACCGTCTCCGCACCGGACTGAAGATAGATTCCCGACCGGGATTGCAGAAGATGCTCGACCGTTGCTTGCTTCTCGGTGCTCGTCAATGGCGTTCGACTTTCATCGATGCCAAGCTCTCCAAGCGTTTCGTTTAAGTCGATCAACCCGCGGTCGGATGCGATGCCGAACAACAAGCTGACGACACTCTTTCGTGCGGAGGCCAAGTTCATGGGGGCGTCGATCTTCCCGTAGTGCATCACGATCTTTTCGCCGCGCAATACAACGAATGCATCGATTGGATCCGCCTGCGTTTCGATGTACTTTCGAAGGCTGTCCGCCTGTTCCGGCAATAGCGGGGACTCCGCCAGCGGGACGGGGTTCGTTGCAGGTGCGTCTCGATCGACGAATGGGCGGAGCATTACAACAAGCGATATCGCAATGGTTGCGATCAGTGCAAAGCCCGAAATCTTCACGATGCGTCGCATAGACAGGTTCCCCATTCGAGTTCCATGAGCTGGAGGAGATGGTTCTTCCACGGTCTAACGTATTTTAGACATCATGCCGGACGGCTCGATTTTCTGGCGTGAGGCCGACCGAATGGCCAGATGTGGGCATGAAGGGCGACGAATGCCTAATGCTGGATACCTGGTGGCGCGGAAGATCACAACCATAGATGGGAATTCTTGCTGCAACAGAAGCGGGCAGGCAACCTGGCTGTTCGAAGAGGCCTAACGCCTGAACTAGGTGGAGCTGCGAAGCGGCTTCGGCTTGGATGAACCGTCAGGGGGGCAACATAACGCCAATACAGTACGTGCTGCCCGTCTTTCCGTACGGCAAGAGCCGACAGCAGCGGAACTCCTCCCGTCGCGGAACGTTCTGGGTAACTATAGAAATCGTAGTCGACCAGTTTTTCCGGTATCCACTCGCGATTGAACCCGAGCTCGTAAAACTCACCCGCATCCGCAGCCCGGCACGACGAGGCCGGAGGCCTCCAATGCAACTTGGCCGGCAGACTAAAAGCCAGTGCGCTCTCGTTTGTATCGACGTTGTGCACTTCGCTCAGGCGGGACGCCTCTGGCGGAATCCACGAAGGGATCCATCTCCTCTCCATGGCAGAAGCTGCCACTGCGTCAGCACTAGTCGCGTAAGTTACGTCCTGCACGTCGTCCGTGCACGAGCATGCCAGCCAGACGAGAGCTGCAAATATTACCCATCGCGAGAAACTGTCCATTGCTACCTGATACCGGAATCGTGCCGCGCTGCGAAGCGGGGCCGACAGAAAGTGGGTGCACATGATCCGTCAGGCGCGAACGAATGTGATCGCAGCCGAGGCAAGTACCAAGATTATGGGCACCATGATTGCCATGCGGTATCTCCTGCGCAACCGGCCAAACTGCGGCGCTGCTATCAGCAGCATGTGAGTCGTTGCCACTGTAGCCACGAGCGTAACGATGGTTGGGTCGACCCACGATAGGTCGCCAGCAGCCGAGTACGGATCAGTGGGAAACCAGGCAATCGCCAGAAATAGGGCATACATCGCTACCGGCCAAGCCAGGCCGAGGGCGCAACCAAGTCGCAGGGACGCAGAGCGATGAAAAACGTTAAGCACCTGCTCATTCCTTGAAGGTGTTGATAGCCGTTGCCAGATGATTCGAGGGCCCAGTCCTGTCGGACATCTTGAGCGATGCTCGCGGCCAAGCGCAACGGGATGTCCGGACGCGGAGAGCCTCGGGCCGGTCGGCGTCGCCAACGGGAAGCTTTGGCGGATGCGAGATTCCCGACGGCGATGCCGATGTCGTAGAGACGTTCCGGAGGCTTGCACGCTCGCAGTCGATAGTCATGAGCTGGGAGTCAGGCGTGAAGTCGCTTCGGCTTTGCACAAGGATCTTCCGGGCGCGCCCGCTCCAGACTCGGCTGGTATGAGCATCTTTCTGGAGAGGGTCATCACCCTCGGCCACGCGGCAAACGTGCGCTTCTGGCAGCAGCACTGCAACTTCAGCGTTCGCCAGCGACACACAAGGTTCTTCTGCTTCGATCTTTAGATGAACCAGCTGGCCATTGCTTCGGAGGCGAGCATCTAGAACTTCGAGGCGCGCCCTTATCGTCATGGTATCGGCCGAGGCCTTGCTCATTAGTGCGGCAGAAACCACACGAAATGCGAGAACCTTCAACGTCATGCGCAGCCGCTGACACGCACGCAGTAGGAATTCTCTGACAGCCAGTCGAGGCTCAGACTTACGCGTTGAGCAGAGTGGCGGCGTGGGGTGGGTGCTTGTTGGCGCTCATAGCGGCTCAGTTGGATGATCTGCAACTGACCGCATGTTGGAATGCGGCGCCGGCGCGGTGGCCCCGGTAAGTGGCTGATTTCGTGACCTTAGCTCTCGTTGCCACCGCGTAGACTTAACAGCGAGTGTCTGAGGCGGATATAGTGCAGCGGTTTGATGGGTGGCGATAAGTCCTGTCGTTTTGCCAGCGAGCGTGTTGCTTGGTCTCGGGGCTGAAGTGCCGACCGAACGACGAGGTCGACGGACCAGCAGGATCGGATGGTCCTGCTTCCATCGCCGATGCAGTCGCTGCGCGGGGATTTGAACTGGGAAACTTCTCGCCACAGATTGCGACCATTCGATAGTCAGGAAACGGAGGATTCCCCATGGACTCGATGAAGAAGATTCTTGTGCTGCCCGCATTGCTGCTTCTGGGCTGGAGCGTCCAGGCGCGCGCGCAATGCTCGGTGGCCGGTGGCCAGCAACAACAGCAGTGCATGCAGAATTTTGTGCAGAACGTAGTCGTGCCGTATCAGCAGGCGATACAGGCGGCAGCGCAGAATCAACCGCTGCCCCCGCCGGAGAGTCCGATGGAGGCGATGCAGGCCAGGGCCGGCGCACAAGCGCGCAAGGGGTGGGGCGCGATCGCGGCGTCGCCGGCGCTGGCGCAGGTCGGCATCGCCGGCGATCTGGGCAGTCAACGCAAGGCAGAAAGCGCGGCGCTCAAGCAGTGCGCCGATCAGGGCGGCGAAGGCTGCACGCTCATGGCGAGCGCGAACAACGCCTGCATCGCGGTGGCGTTCAACGCCGACAAGCAATTCGCCAGCGCGGTGGGCCAGGACGAGATCGCCGCCAGCCGCGACGCGCTGAGGGGCTGCAATGCGAAAAGTCCGGACAAGATCTGCAATCTGCGTAGCGAGCCGCTGTGCTCGGGCATCGCGGGCGGTTTGCTGCAAACCGACGGCATGAGCGCGCAGCAGCGCGCGCATCTGTTTGAAATCGCTGGTGACGATCGACAGTTCTTCGGTGCGCTGGCCGGCAACGGTAAGGCCGTGTACTCGGCGGCGAACGCGCTGTCGCAGGCCGATGCCGAGAAATCCGCGAAAGATCGTTGCACCGGGCCGGCGTGCAAGTTGATCGCGGCGCATAGCAATAGCTGCCTGGCGGCGGCGTGGCCGAAGAAAGGCGGCCCGCCGTTCGTGGCCGAAAGCTCCTATCCGGAAGCCGCGCGCGTGGATGCGCTGAGCCAGTGCGCCGCGGCGAACGGCGCCGGTTGTCTGGTGTCGGCGCCGAATTGCTCCGGCCGCGCATATTTCGACTACGACTATGCGCGCATCCACGCCGGCGCGAAGGCCGAAAGCGAGCGCAGTCGTCAAGCCGGCGCGGCGCTGCTCGAACCTTGGGTCGGCCGCACCGAAGCCGAGTTCCGCGCCCACTGGGGTTCGCCGTCGGCCACCACCGACATCCTGCAGGGCGAATCGAGGCTGACCTATGAAAAGGGTTATCGCGGCAAGAATGGCGCAGAGCATGCCTGCAAGGTGGCGGTCTTCACCCGAGCGTATAAAGTCTTTTCTTACTTCACCGAGGGCGACGTTTGCGCGGACATCGTACGTTGAGGCTCGCTGCCTGAAGCGCCATAGCACGGTATCGCTTGTGTGGTCTCAGCCGCGGAGGCAGCCCAAGCAACGATGTCGCCGCAACTACTGCGCCCGAGCAGCATCATGGCGGATCAAGGACAAGGTGAGGGCAGGAGTCGTCGGAGGCCACGCAGACTGACACCGGAGCGCCTAGCACTCCCGAGCGTGACACCGGCGTAATTTTCAACCTCCAACGAACGTGGCCATCTGCATCTCGCGAGATACCTGTCCAAGCCAAACTTACTGAGACTCTCCCCTTATAAGTTCGCAATGGAGCAAGCGGATACCTCGGGAGCAAACCTTCGTCCTTGACTCCCGTCTGAGCCTGAATTAAGACGCCGTAGCTATCTGTGTCGCGGGCGGAAGGGCCGGAAAGCTCAATTGTGATGAAGCCAACCCCGTCGCAGCTGTCACCGGCGGAGATCCAGGGGACGAAATTGACATCTCGTACGCCGACCCGAGGCGGTTTCGCGGAAGCATGCTCGATGCCATCCACATGAAATTCCGACGACCTGTAAAGACTGCATGCCAGTCCCGTGTTGGGCAGCAGGGCTAACAGTGCGAGTGCAGGGAAGACTTTAGTCACGATTGTCATGCGCTAGGATTGAGTCGCGAAGCGGCTTCGGCATGGGCCGTTGCTCGAGGCTTCCAGGCGAGGCAACAGCGGAGTCCGAGATCGAAGACGCGGTTTTCATGCCTTAGACGGCACAGGCTGCGGCTTGGTAATGTCCTCGCGCAGTGTTTCTTCGAACGTTCCAAAACAGCATTGCCGTCCGTACTGGCTCAATGAGAAGAGCGCGATCGCTTGCATATCCCGCTCAAAATCAGCCGGTAGCGGATGCGGAATTCGACGACCAAGAATGTGGCTCTTCACCAGGTAGTCGAGCTGCCGCAGAAAATATTTTGGATCGCCGGCCAGTTCAGACGGGACCCATACCCGGTTTATCGTCAAACTATTGGACGTAGCGATGAAGCCGGCGGCATACATCAAAACGCCGGTCCAACTGCGGGAAAAGTACATGCGATCGCCATACAGATAGACGTCCCACTTATCCTCCATTTGCTGCGCCTTGAACAGCGCGCCTTCAGCCACTTCGCCGGAAGGGTACGCGAGGCGACATTCGAGTTCGATCGCATTCTCCGGTAGCACGCCGATATGCTCCTGCCCCAGGCTGGCGCGAAGATTTGCGAAAGAGGTCGCGATACGTTCGTCCGCAGTAGTCGACCGCATGGTGCTGACGAACCTCAAACAGTCGTAGCCCTCCACCGTGAATGGGTTACGCGGATCGTCCTTGGCCAACCAGCGTACAGGTTGCGATTCCTGTGTGGGAGCAGTCTCGGCGGATGAGGCCTTCTGTGCGGTTTCAGGTGTCGCCGGCTTCTTGCGGAACAGGTCGAGGACGGACTTGAGCATGAGACGGAGTCGCTCCGGGTGAGTGAGGAACTTCTGCGATAGATGTCAATCTTCAGCCGGCATGTTGCGTTGGTAGTGCGAGACGTGAAGCGGCCTCGGCATGAATTAGTTGTTGCATCGGGCACGATGATGCTGAGCCTATGCCATACCGCTGAACTGGTCATGGTTGTCGAGACTCGATTTTACGAGTGGAACTCGACGAGATGACCTAGCTCCATCCGACTATATCAAGGCCATCGCGAGCGGCGTAGTTTCGCCACCAGCAGACATGGCCCGCAGCGACCGCAGGCAAAAATCCGGCGCGTCAGTACGGTGGTTCACCGTAAGAACTGCCAAAGGATTGTCATGAGCGATCCGGTTACGTTACAAGACCCGCGCACGCATGGCGCTACCTCCGACGACAAGATCTTGTTGATCTCACTGCGGGCTGAGTCCGGCGATGACCAGCCCGAGCACCGGCAGCAGCATCGTGATCGGGATGCGCCGCACCCAGCTCGGCCCCTTGATTAAGAGAGGCGGCGCCGGCAGCGTGTACCTGCTGCCGGACTATCCCAATAGCGTCGCCAAGATCTACCACGCCCGCGTCGATCCGCCGAGCTACACTGATCGCATCGAAGCCATGCTGCAGTTGCGCCCGCAATTGCCGGACCAGATCGAAGGCGACAAACGCTACGTGCAGATCGCCTGGCCCGACGCGACGGTGCGCGACGCTCGCGGCCGCTTCGCCGGCTTCACGATGCCCGTATTGGACGTGGATGCGACCTCGGAATTGGAACAAGTCCTGCAGGAGCGCCAAGCGCGCGCAGCCGGTTTGCCGGTCGGGTTGGGTCGCAAAGTCACCTTGGCGGCGAATCTGGCGTCGGTGCTCGCAGCCTTGCATACGCAGCATCATTACGTGGTCGATCTCAAGCCGGTGAACCTGCGTTTCGATCGCGCCTCGCTCCACATCGCCTTGCTCGACTGCGACGGTTTCAGCATCCAGGGTCGCGGCCGACGATTCCACGCGCCGCAGTACACGCCCGATTATCTGGCGCCGGAATACCAGACCCACTCCCTGGACGAAACCGGCGAGGAAACCCAGGACCGCTTCGCCCTGGCGGTGGTGATCTTTCAGCTGCTGAATTTCGGGATCCATCCGTACAGCGGACGGCCTGCGCACGATAGCGTGCCGACCGACGTGCCCGGCCGTATCCGCGGGCGTTGCTATGCCTACGGACGCAGCGGCAATTCTTCCATGCTGCCGAACCCGGTCAGCGCGCACGCGATGATGCCGGTACGGTTGCGCGATCTGTTCGACCGCGCGTTCAGCGACGCGCCGGCGGCGCGGCCGAGTTCGGGGGAATGGGGCAATGCGTTGCGCCTATATGCGCAGCCTTCGCGCGGGCTGATCGTGGTGTGCGACAGAAATCGCGAACATCAGCATTACGTTGGACAGAGCTGCGCTTCGTGCGTGCGCGAGGAACTGCTGACGCGCGCCGCGCGTAACGCCAAGTCGCGACCAAAACCGCAGCCGCCGGTCGATCGGATGGCGGCCTCGCGCACGGGCCGGCAGGCTTACGCGCCCGCGCCATCGCAAGCGCCGGCTCAGATGCCGCCGTCCTATGGCATGCCGCCGGCCGCATCGCCGCACACTAGTCTGCCCACGCACAGGCCGCGTTTCGCCAGCTCCATGCCCGTGTTGATGTTGTTGATGGTGCTGGCGCTGCCGGGGGCGATCGCAGTCATCGCTGCGTATTACGGTGGAGCTGATGCGGACTACTCTCCCGGCGGTGGTTGCTCTTGGCTTACCCCAGACGGTAGATACGGTCCCACGCAAGCCTCGCCGCAACCATGCCGCCAGTGTCCATGCACGCGCAGAGAGATGGATGAATTTATTCAATCGCGGATTCAGACCGATGTGCATACGCTCCCTGCTATACGCGTATCGGCCGACGAAGCGGTGCTGGACCCGCGTCCTCCAGGCGGCATTGAATGACCGCGCGATACGGCGGGCGCCTATGCGGCGCAAGCTGGCGGCGAGTAAAGGTTCAGCGTCTTCAACAAGGTGCGCTAAATTCAGCTGCCGCCGTTGGCATGCCGTGCAGCTATTCAGCCGCATCAGTTCAACCTCCAAGCCGAGCCGCGAAGCGGCTTCGGCTTGAATGAAGTGTCAGGCGTCACCGGTTGGCTCCGGCATCACCCAAGCATCACGATACTCCTGTGTTGGATGCTGGAACTTAGGATAAGTTTGCCAATAGCGCTCCCCATAGATGCGAAGCATAGCCCAGTGCCATGCCTCGTCATGGAAGATTAGCCCTCGCAGGTCGCCAGGCTCCTCGTAGGGATAGAACGCAAGAGCTGCATCACGAGCATTCGTCGCCGAAAGAGATCCGTAGTAGTGGAGAACCCAGGCGAACATGCGGCGCTCGTGCGCCAAATACGCGAAGTACTCCGCCTCTGTCCAATCCTGAGTTTCCATGGAAATCGGTGTAGCTCCTAACGCCTGAATTGAGTCGAGCCGCGAAGCGGCTTCGGCTTGAATACTTCGTCCGCCCTGGTGTGCGGTCTATCAGAAGGCCTTGGAAAGAAGCTTCGACCCGTGTTTTGGTCAAGTTGGCCGGAATATTCCATTCGCGCCGCCGCGTTACTGGGCACACTGCTTGAGTTTCTGGATAACCGGCGCGGCCTCTGCCCATTGGATCGCCATCGCCGTTTTCCCATCGATCGACAACTTGAAAGTCTGTTGATCGCGCATGCCGTCCAGCGCCGCAGCCAGTCCAGGCACGGCGAACGCGATCGCTCCGGCCCTGCCTTGATATCTGTAGCTGAACACCTGGACGGCTTGAGCAGGTTCATTGTCTTGCTGAAGCGTGATGTTTATTTTCCTGACCTTTTTCGGCTGCGGGAGTCCCGTGCCGTAAAAAATAAGCCAGGCATCGGGCTTGGGTTTCTGAAACCCCATGATGCTGACGATGCCGCCGCTTGTGCCGTTGTCCGCGCTTGTCAATTTGGCGAATGAAGCAGTGCATAGCTTGCCTTCAGGCGTTGAACTAGATGCGGAGAACCAAATGCCCTTGGCCACTTCCTGGGCGATTCGTGCATCCCTTTGGTCCTTTTCGGCCTGGAGTTTTTTCATATTTTCCACTTCCTCTGGAGTCATGGAGCGCACCGGCGCGCGATCCCTGGGTCCCAGGGAATCCAGGTAATCATTCTTCTCGCGAATCCAGTCGTCCATGCTGTATTCGTACGGCGGGCTGCAACCATTGCCGTCGTACAGCATGCCTGTCGGGCAGGCTCCTGCCTGGAATGGTAGGGCCAGGAAAACAAAAAATGACGCACTAAGTATTTTCATATTGTGTTTTCCGCATTTTGGAAGTGCCTTGGCTCGAATGAATTGTTAGGCCTGCGCCCAGTAGTCACTTAGGCTCCGGCTTGAAATCAAACTCAACACCAAGCCCGGCCATCGCCGCCGCAGCCTTTTTGCACCCGCCTTCAGCGACTAGCGTCGCCGGTCTCGCAATCGATGATGAAACCGGCCAGGCGGCTGGGGTGGGCCATTTTGTTGCTCCGGGCAGTGGATTCGCTGCCAGATTGCCGCGCTGTCGGGCCGCGCGGAAGTGCACGTGTCGCCGATTCGGCAGATCGCGGGCAACAAGCCCGCCAAGTGGCGGGCTTGTTGCGTGATGGGATCGACTTAATTATGGTCCCTTTGTTTCCCTACAAGCCGAGGTTTGCACTGTCAACGTCTAAGTGCAGCAAACGAGTCGAAAACACTCTGACGAACCTTCGCAGCTAACTCAGGCATGCCCAGCTCACGCAAGAACACCACCGCCGGGAATTGATAGCCCAACGACGCCCGTGGCCGCGTGTTGAACTCATGAGCGATTCGATCCAATTGCCGTTGCGTGTAGCCCGACAGATCGGTGCCCTTCGGAAAATATTGCCGGAGCAGACCGTTGGTGTTCTCGCAGATGCCGCGCTGCCAAGGACTGCTTGGGTCAGCGAAGTAGACCGATACGTTGGTGCGCTGGGTCAATACCCGATGCAGCGCCATCTCCTTGCCCTGGTCGTAGGTCAGCGTCTGCCTCGCCGATAGCGGCAAACGACGCAGCACCCGGCTGAATCCCTCCAGCGCGTCAGCGGCCGTGCAACCACGCATCCGCGCCAGCACCGTGAACAGGGTCTTGCGGTCCACCAGCACGCCGATCGCCGAAGCGTTGCGTGCGCCGACCAGGAAATCGCCTTCCCAGTGGCCGGGCACCAGGCGTTCGGTGGCGGCGGGCGGACGCAGGTGAATACTCTGCACATCCAGCATCCGACCGCGCCGCTCCGGGCCCCGTGCGGACGAATGGCGGGCAGCGCGCTGCTGCTTCAGTAAACGAGTCAGCTCCCGCCGAATGGGGCCACGGGGCATGGCATAAATCGCCGTATAGATGGTCTCGTGCGACACCCGCCACTCCGGTCGGTCAGGATATTCTTCGCGCAGTCCCTGGCTGATCTGACGTGGCGACCAATAACGTGCCAGTCGCCGCTGCACCTCCAGCCACAAGGCACTGTCGGCGCTCAGCTTGCGCTCGCGTCGCGCTCGACGGCGCAAGCGCCGCGCCCGTTCGCCAGCACGAACCGCATCATAGCCTCGCCGGGGTCGACCCAGCGCCGGGGTGGGCCCCGGCGTACGCACCCCATTGCGGGCCAATTCGCGCGACACGCTGCTATCGGCACGCCCCAACATTCGGGCGATAGCGCGGCCGCTATGGCCATGCTGCTTCATGGCCATGAGCACACCGCGTTCTTCGGCGCTGAAGTGGCTGTACTGGGTTCCCATGCGCTGACCTCAAGGGTGGGTGATGCGCTTGAGGTTAGACAGTGCAGTTGCTTTCTTTTGTCATGATTCGATAAACGCGGCCATTTTGATCGAACACTACGATGATTCTTGTCGTTTTCGTGACCGCATTCACTGGCGGCTCGGAAACAAAAAACGTGAGGGTAGGCGATTCAAGTGCCTCCTCTTGAATTAATTCAGCCGGCAATGCCGATGTATCGGCCAACGGAGGGTTGGGCTTGAACTTTATGCCGCGGCCTTTTAGTAGAAGTTCGACGTTGGCGCGAGTCTCTCCGACTCTAATTCCTTCAGTCGCAGCCTCGGCAAGCCCCTGCCTCTGGCAAGAGGCCGAGTAGATACTGAAAAATGCCAACAGCAATCCGTTAATAGCGCGTTTCAATGATTAGGCCCCTGTGGTTCGAACTGCACTCAAGTTGAACGGTCGCTCCCCAAAGCATGTTGCCAGAGTCAGGCGTGGCAGCGGGTTTAGTGGGCTGCCCAGCAAATTAAAACGCTGCCCAGCCTCAAAGTGAGGCACGCTCAAAGGCCTCGGGACTGAGGCCGCCCAGGTGGCTGTGGCGGCGGGTGGAGTTGTAGAACATTTCGATGTAGTCGAAGACGTCGGCACGGGCCAAATCGCGGGTTTTGTAGACGCGTTTGCGGATGCGCTCTTTCTTCAGGCTGCTAAAGAACGATTCGGCGACGGCATTGTCCCAGCAGTTGCCGCGGCGGCTCATGCTGGGCGAGAGACGGTGCGAGCGACAGAACCGCTGCCAATCATCGCTGCCGTACTGTGAGCCTTGGTCTGAGTGAACGATCACGTCCTGGGATGGGCTTGCGCCGCCACAAGGCCATCATCAACGCATCGATCACCAGGTCGCGTGCCATGGTCGGTTTCATCGACCAGCCGACCACCTTGCGCGAGTGCAGGTCGATGACGACCGCCAGGTACAGCCAGCCTTGCCAGGTTCGTTTGATGTCGGTGACCCAGGCGCGGTCGGGCGCAGCGACGGTGAATTCCCGATTGAGCCGGTTCGGCGCGATGATCGATGGACGCCCGGCAATCCGGCGCGGTGTCTTGTAGCCCGATTCGCCTTGATTTTATGGCTCTTCATGATCTTAGCCACGCGATGCTTGCTGCATGCCTCGCCGGCTTCGCGCAAATCATCGCAGACGCGACGCGATCCATACACACCGCTGCTGGCCGTATAGGAATCGCGAATCAGGCCCAGCAGTCGATCATCTTCGATCGTTCGATCGGATCGAGGTTTGCGCAGCCACTGATAGAAGCCGCCACGGGTCACCCGCATTAGCCGGCACATCGTCGCCGTGCGAAACGTCGTGCGGTGATCGTTGATGAAGCGGTATTTAACTCGGGTTCCTTGGCGAAATACCGTGCCGCCTTTCTTAGGATGTCGCGTTCCTCCTCCACGCGACGCAGCTGCGCACGAAGCCGCAAGATCTCGCTCTTGGCGTCGATCAATTCACCCGCTTGCTTCTCGGCTTTGTCCGGCGCAACCGCTTTAATCCACTTGTACAGGCTGTGTGCCGACACGCCCGTGCGGGCCGAAACTTCGGCCACCGTTTGGCCGCTCTCGACGATTTTCCGAACCGCTTCTTGCTTGAATTCCGGAGTAAATCGCTGTGTGCTCATGGTCTTCCTCCTATGCTCGGATCATAGGCCGGAAGTGTCTACATTTCCCTGGGCAGTTCACCGCGTGCTGTCGTCTAGCTGTCAATCATTGGTCGGAGGTTCAAGTCTAGCGGGTCGCGCCTGAATCGAAAACCGACGGGATCTACGCGGGCTGCAGTCCACCAACCCGTTCGGGAATGCATTGCCAAAATGCGCGGGGAAATCCGCATTCCGTCTGCGACCATTCCCGCCAGTCGGGATTCACCGACTCGACCAAGCGGCGTTGCCAACGATGCGGCCAACTTCGGATCTGTGCGGCTCGCTCGCATGCCGCCGCGTGGGTCTGGGTTCGCTCAAGCCAAACCAAGCAGAAAGGGAACAGAGTGCGGTCACCGGTACGACACTCTCGTTGAAAATGCACTTCTCGGACTTCACGCACGACCTCAGCGAGCTCCCCACCCACACCGACCACATACGGGCCGGCGCGCTGATCGGCGAGAAGGTAGACCATGTACGGTCCCGTGGTTCCGCGTTGCATTCGACTTCTCCAAGCGATCTTATCCGCCAGGCCCCGTTTTCCTCGTCGGCAAGGGAGCGCCACTGGCAGGATCGGTACGAGGTTCCTCGCCCTTTCCGAATCTGGACAACGCCAACTGGGTTGCTTGGGTGGCTGCCTTGTAGTTCAAATAGTTGGTCAAGGTGTAGCCAGCCAGAAAAGTGTAAACCTCGGTGCTGCCATCCTTGGATACGACTTTGCCCAGGCGACTCCAGCCTTTGTCCGGTTTCCTTGGGTCAAAAGTCCATACATCTCCGTACCCATCGGCCTGCTGATTTACTTTATTCGTTTCAATCCAGCTGGTTAACTCCTTGTTGCCGTCTAGCGGATATATCGCGATATTGGCGCTCCGTGATCGTGCGGGTGGCATTTTGGATATATCGATGCCAGGACCGATCTGATCCCAAAGGATTGGAGCGGGCTCATCACTGTAATCGGTGGCACTGAGAGTCCAATGTGAACCCCCGTCCATGCTTGGGGATATGATCATTCTCGTTGGAACCAAAGCTCCGTCTCCGGCCCAGACAAAGCTGACAAACTTCTGCTGCTTGTCAGGTAGAATTTCCCGGCTGGTCATTCCGCGCGGCGGGTGATCTGCCATGTCACCGAACTCTCCCAGGACGCCAGTAATCTCGCGAGGGAGGATGTACATATAGCAGCGCGAGTACTCGTTCCGGAAGAAAACATAATCTCCGTCTAACGTGCGCCAGCTGTCACCTATTTCCCGAATGCCAACCAGCCTGGCTTCATCTCCTTTCAGGCGTGTGCCTGCCTTATCCAACGCCTTGGCAAATTCGTCTGGCTTCGATCGAAGCACAAGGCAATGATCATGAAAAAGCTTGATGGCATGTTTGGCGTCGGAGTCGTTGTCAGGTGAGGCCGCTTGCACTGCCCCACAGCAAGCAATCAAAAAAAGTAGGGCGGCGAGGCGAATGCGCATTTTTTTCATCGTTGACATTTTCCTTTGTCGAGCCGGTTCTCATTTCATTGCAGATGGGATGTCATACGCGGTCAGGCAGGATTGCTTTCCGAGCCAGAGGTGCGCGCCACCAGCTGCGCCAACTGACTTCATCCCTCACTATGAACTCAGGCTTCGACAACTGGGCGACTAATTGGAGTACACAGTAGCTCCTCCGATTATCGTGAGGGGCCACGGCTCGGGTCATCCGGATTGCGCCGCGATGCCTCCTGCGCCAGTTGCTGCTCGCGTTGCTGGTTGACCGCCTGCGTCTCGCGCAGGGTGTCCTGCATCGCGGGCGGCGGCTCGGAAAGCGATACGCCGGTATGAAAGCCCGGGGTGTGTGTCTCCACCCAAAGCTTGCCGTTGGCGGCGGCGACCAGCTTGATACCGCCTGCGTCATGAATCTCGTTTTGCTTGGCCGCGAGCATGGCCGCAGCTACGGTTTCATCCGAAATGTGGCCGGGTGCACCCGTACGAATCTTCGCGAACATGGCTTGGTCCGCAGGAGACATGCGCGCAAGATCCTGAGCGTCCATTGCCGGCGCTGGCGTCGCCTTGTCGCCGACCTGCGCAAGGGGCCGTTCCCGCTCCTTGGAAGGATCTTCGTTGGGTGCGTTCGACGGCTCGACTCGACGGCCTATCTCGGTCGGACGCGCGTCGGACAGCGGCGATGTCAGCGAAGCCGCAGTGGTTTCGACAGTTCGCTCTCCATTGGCCACTGCCGCCAGTTCAATAGGTTTCGCGGTCTTTTCGGTGGCTGGGCTCTCGACGGCGGCGTTCTCCGTCTTCCGCGATTCGATCTTGGCATGTTGCGCTATCGCAAGCGCCTGAACCGTCTCGGGGTCAACGCTGCCTGATTCCGGCAGGCCATGGTCGCGTTGTAGCTGGCGCACGGCTTGCTCGGTCGCGGCATCGAACTGACCGTTCCGCTGCAAAGGTGCAGCGGGTGATCCGCCATAGCCGATCCGCTGCAAGCGGAATTGCAGCATCTCGACGTCATCGCCTCGGTCGCCGCGGCGCAAGGTGCCGTCATCAGGCGCGGGCTCGGCTTCGGCCGCCACAGGCGCACCTTGGGGGAAAGGCTGGGCAGGCGCTGGAGTCGGCGTGTCTGGCGTGGGCGTGGCCTCGGCCGCTACCGGCGCGAGGTGAGGTGCGGGCTGGGCTGGCGCGGGCGCGGGCGCGGGCGCGGGCGTGGGCGCGTCAGGCGCGGGCTGTGGCGCGGGTGTTTTCTGTTCTGGCGGCTTCGCAACAACTACGTCGGGTTTAGGCGGTTCGGCTGGTGCCACGGCGACCGTCTCGGGCTCGGCCTGCTTTGGTGCGGAGGGCAAACCGGGCTCGGCAAAGGCTTGAACGTTCTCCGCTTCGCGAATGGGTGGGGGCGTCACAACCGCGAGTGGAGCGACAGTAGCTGTTTGTTGCACACCGTCCAGAGTTCCGGGCGGCTCGCGCCCAGGCTCCGTACGTTTTTGTTCCGATAGTTTTTCCTGCTTCTTCTCCACGACAGGTTCGGCGACCGCAACCGCAGCCTTGGCGATCACGGGCGAAGGAGCATCCACTTCGCGCAATGCCTCGGGCTTGGGTGCCGGTTGCAGTTGAGCGGCGTCGAGCGTGTTCGTGACGATGTCGGGAACAGCATCGGTTGCATTGGCGACGGCCTGGCGAGCAGTGGCCTGCACATCATCTCGTTGTAGGCCCAAGCGGTTCGCCTGGCGCACGACTTGCTCCAATGCTTCGCGTTGCTGCGGCGACAGATTTGCAATCCGTAGTTCTGGTGCTTCCGGCGCAGTTGGCGGCGGCGAGCGCAAGTCCAGCATGGCCATTTGCACTTCTAACGGGCTGGTTACAGCTTGCGGCCTATTCGCGCCGTCCGCATCGCGGCGGATGTGTTGAATCGGACTGTCGATGCTAAATTTTTTGTCTGCGTTGAGTTCCAAGTGCAGCGATGTCGTCAGTGGGTTGACGCCAAGCTCTTGCTGGGTGCGCCTGACTGCTTCCAGCGCGGCTTCCAATTGCTCTGGACTTGGTTTGACTCCGTGGTCTAGATAGGTCGACATCAGATCCTTTCGCTCGATGTCCTCCAAGGTGGGCGGCTGCCGAGGCGGAATTGCGGCGACTTGTTCTTGATGCTGCGCCAACTGCGGTTGCAACGCCGCACGAGTGCTATCCAGTTCATGACGAAGGTTACCGGCGGCCACCACGGACTCGCCATTGCGCTGCCATTGCCCTTCCGCAGTGCGCTGATACAACTTGCCATCCGACGCGGTTAACGAATCATGCTGAAGCGCGGATTGTATAGAGGGCGGCACCCCGCCGAACCGCTCCCAGCCTTCGCTGCGGTGAACCACTTGGAAACGAGCCGCCATCGGCGCAGGGCCGTTGGCGATGTTCTCCTGGATCACCTGTTGCGATGCCTGCTCCAGTTGGGCTGCGCGCTCAGCGCTGGCCGGGTCGACTCTGACGATGGGCACGCCGGCCTGTTCAAAGCCCACGATGACCTTTCGCTCCCACGCGCCCGTTTGGGGATCCCGCTCCCAATCGGCGCGGCGCATGCTTACCGGGTCGTTCTCCGCCGCCGGCTGCGCATACGGATTTCGCGGCGTCGGAAGTTTCCCGATCGCCAGTTCCGTTGCCGAAATACTCGCGTGGTAATTCAGCGCGTCCGCCGTTTCCGGATCTGCAGAGAAATCCTGTTTGGTCGGTAGGTTCTTGCCGTCATCGATCAAGTCGCCAAAATCTTCCCGGACCCATTGCCGCCCGTTGGAATGCCATGTGACGCCCTTTAGGGTATGCGTGTAGGTCTCGTAGCTGTCCAACACCGTGGCGACATGCTCGCCCACATGCGCGCCAGCCACGGCTGCACCGCCGATGACAATAAAGCCAACGACACCGGGGCCAGTGGCTGCCGCCGTGGCGACCAAACCAGCAGAAGCACCACCTATCCAGCCACCTGTGCCGCGCGCAGTGTAGTGCGTCAGCTCCGACTGTGCGGCCGACAGATTGTCTTGCGAGAGCAGCGTACTGGCGCGGTCGGCACTGGCCGTGGCGTCCAGCACGCTGGCGGCTAAGCCAAGACCAACAGCGGTACCTATCCGTCTGCCGGGTCCAGCCCGCGCGGCCTCTGCTGCGCGTTCACTTTGCGCTAGCTGCGCTTGCCAGTCACTAATGTGCTTCTGCCCCGCGAGTACGTACTCAGTTGGCGGGTTCATGCTTTCTGCCAAGGGTCGGGATATCTCTGTAAATGCTGGTGTCTTGCCCTCGATCTGAGTTCCGGAAAAATAGGCTCGACTATCCATCAAGATAACGCGTGACTCTCCTCGCAGTGGAACTCCGGAATCGTCAAAGGCCACTCGCAACTGACTCACGTTTTCCCGCGCACGCGCAACGATCATCTCGAAGGCAGCTTGATCTCCATGAGTGGATTGGTGTGCTACTAACACTTCCCGCGGAATACCCTCGATGGTGGTGACGTTCTGATTGGCTAATACATGCGGCACCTCAATCGCGCCGAAGACGCGAGTGGGCTGCGCATCGCTCACAATGGCGCGTACCTCACCGATCGTCTTGTCAGCGAATCGACCCGACGCATCGGCCCACGGGCCCTCGGTGGGGTGGTAGAGCCAATCTGTAGCAGGGCCGCGGTAATTTCCGGTAATTAAAGGCTCCGGGTCAGGCAACCCGTGAGCCACGGCAACGGCATGCTTAAAGTCGCGGGATTCCAAAAAATCAGCGGCCTGACTACCATTGATAACGCGAACATCTTCGCCAGCGGCCCGCATTGCATTAATAACGTCGGTTGACCAGATGTCTTTTGCAGCCGGTCCACTGTAGAGAACTGTGAGACGTCCGGAACTATCCGCATCTACCTGCGCGGCTAGTTCGCGTAACTCCTGTGGTGTTGCGTACTGACTTGGGTTCCCGCGCAGAAGCGCGATCGCTTCATCAGCGCTCAGCGTCTCTGTCATACGATGCAACCCTGGTCGATTTCCAGGATGACTCTGTATCCCGACCAGGCGCGGGAGTAGATGCCGAAGCTTCTGTAAGCAATCAGTCCCTCTTTGAGGTCAGCAAGAAACTGGGCTTTCTGATCTTTCAGGTGCGCTGGGAGGCCACTACTGCCGTTGAGCCATATCAGTTTCCATAGCGACCAGCCCACTCCGTCCGATTCTTCTCCGCTAGAAACAAGATCAAGTCGCAGGAAATTTAGTTCGCTGCGCCAGAAGAAATTCCACTCGGTGCGGTTGCGTACTTCAGGATCGGCTCCACCACCAGAGGCGATATTCCGCAGGTAAATATTTCGTTCACGGTCGATGGTCCAATCCCGCGCTCTGGTTCGGCCTACGAATACCTTCTCGTCAATTTTATCTAGTTCGAAGCGCTCGACATCTTCTGCAGGGATGAACTCATTTACAAATGGCATTTCGATGCTCCGTGTCAGCTGCGTATTGCATGTGCGCTGACTAACGCTGCGAGGCGCATGTAGTCGCGACGTTCGATACGCCAAGGTTGTGCCCGCCGCCTTGCGCCCCAGACTGGGGTGAGGCGAATTGGCAGTGATTGTTGGCAGGTTTGTTGCATGAACTGTCCGTGTTGGACCCGTGTAAACACTCTCACCGCACGTCTTGCGCGGTAAGCACCTGGATGCCCGCTACAGGGGCTAGTCAAGGATTGGGTCAGGCGGGAGCACCTACGTTGGGCGCGTCCGAGGAATAGATGAAGCTCGGCGCAGCTTGTACCGGGTGCCGAACCGGAGTCAAGACCGCTAACTGGTTTCTGTGGAAACGTCCCGGCAACGGTGCAAGTGTGACATTGGGGTGGAGCCCCGATGTTGCGCTTCAAACAGACGTGCTGTATCCCGTAAATCGGCCCGGCCGCCGAGCCAGGGAGACGTATTTGGCCACTGAGTTATCCGTCCTGCTTCTCCCGGTTGTGCTGATTCCGGGCGGCATCATTCATCTCAACTTGCCGGGAACGTGGGTCGGCCTGTTGCGCGAGCGCGCACGACATGACTTGGGCTTTGGCGTCTGCCTTAATGTCGGACCGGCCGAGGGTGTCCCCGTGGTTGCCGAGATCGGCACTGAGGCGCACGTAGAAGACTTCGTCGTCGAGGCGAACGGACACATCCGATTAACGCTACGTGGCGTGCGGCGGTTCGAGGTGGAGAAACTACAACCCGGCGAAACCACAGTCGTGGCTCCGCGTGCTTTCGTGCGTTGGCGAGAATCTCGGCATGACGAAGACATCGATTGCGCGCGTGGCCTGCTGCGGACATTAGTCGAGGCGAAGGGCGGACCGGAGGTGCTCGCCCAGGCGCAATTCGATGACCCCGATTGGATCAGCTGGCAGTTCGTCGCGTTGGACAAAAAAATGCAGCCAAATCAGCTTCAGGAATTGCTGGAGGAGGACGTGCCATTCCGGCGGGTGCTTCGCGTCCTCGATGCTTTTGCGGCGCAGCCGGCGCCGTTTTGACATTGGCCAGTGCTGGAGGGGCCGACCGCGAACCTACGGGGAAACATCGGCGCTCTGCCAATGATCGTAAGTTGCGGCACTCTTTTGATGTCAAAAGATCAAAAAACCGGACTTCGTAAGTGCCTGAATTTTAAGGGGCAAGCAATGGTCGGCCGACCAAAGGCTTGGAGAAAAAGGCCTGGAGAGAGGCGAAAAAAATCGCCAAATGACCTGTCTGTGGATAACTCGCCGGCCAATGGGGAACGCCAAAAGCCTCGGAGTAAGGCCTGCTCGTCGTTGCGACGGGGCGTAGAAAAAATCGAGGGGGATGGCGCGCCTGGAGGGATTCGAACCCCCGACCAATGGCTTCGGAAGCCACTACTCTATCCGGCTGAGCTACAGGCGCGTGGTAGACACGCACGAAGCGATCGTGCGGCCGTGCATTCTAGCGGAAACCGGGGCCGAAGGTGGTGGGGTCGGAACCGGCCCGGCGATCCGGCCCAGGCGAGGGCAGGGCGCCCGGCGGTGGCATGGCATCCCTCGTCCTTGTCCGCCGTGGTTAGTCGCGCTTCGGTGCGGCCCCTTCGATTGGATAGGTCCCAGTCGACGCCGCCGCCATCCGCAAAGCCCGGCGGGCCTCGCCGCGGCGAAGCGCCGGGACGGCCGCGTTACTCTATGCGCCATGGATCACGCTCACCCCGACACCCCTGCGCCGGCCTGGCGGCGCAAGCTTGCGCTGTACTGGAAACTGACCCGCGGCGATCGGCCGATCGGGTGGTTGCTGTTGCTGTGGCCGACCTGGTGGGGGCTGTGGATCGCCGCCGAAGGCGTGCCGCCGCTGTGGACCTGGTTCGTGTTCAGTGCCGGGGTCTGGCTGACCCGGGCGGCCGGCTGCGTGATCAACGACTACGCCGATCGCTGGCTCGACCCGCACGTCGAACGTACCAAGCACCGGCCCTTGGCGACGGGCGAGGTGCGGGGGCGGGAGGCGCTGGCGGTGTTCGCGGCCTTGATGCTGGCGGCGTTCGCGCTGGTCCTTACCTTGAACCGGCTGACCATTCTGATGAGCTTCGTGGGCGTGGTGCTGGCGGCCAGCTATCCCTACTTGAAGCGCTACACCTATCTGCCGCAGGTCTACCTCGGCATGGCCTTCGGCTGGGGCATCCCGATGGCGTTCGCGGCGGTGCAGGGCGAGGTGCCGGCGGTGGGTTGGCTGTTGTATGCGGCCAATATCCTATGGTCGACCGCCTACGACACCTGGTACGCGATGGTCGACCGCGAGGACGATCTGAAGATGGGCTCCAAATCGACGGCGATCCTGTTCGGCGAGATGGACCTGGTCGCGATCGGCATCTTGTATGCGCTGATGTTCGTCGCGCTGTTCCTGGTCGGGCAGCGCGCCGGCCTCGGGGTGTACTACTTCGGCGGTCTGGCGGTGGCGGCGGCCTTGGTGGCGTACGAGTTCGTGATCGCCCGGCACCGCGAGCGCGAGCCCTGCTTCCGCGCCTTCCTGCACAACCACTGGGTCGGGTTGACGATCTTCGCCGGCTTGGCCCTGGACTATGCCTTGCGCGCGACGAGCGTCGCGGCCTGATCGCGGGCGCTCGTTGACGAGGATTGCCGCGGAGATCGGCCCGGGAATCGGCTAGAGCGGGCCGCGAGTGCGTGATCGCGGTTAATGACAGGGGCGCGCCGCTGGCGTGCAATGGCGGATCGTCCCCAGTGGAGTGCCGTCATGTTGGAGTTGTCGCGTGGCCTGTTGTTGCGGGGCCTGCTGTCGCAAGGCCTGGTCCTGGGCGCCCTGGCCTGTTGCAGCGGCGAGGCGTTCGCGCAGTCGGTGACGGCGCCGAGCCGCGAACATTTCGCGCCGAAGGGCTGGGAGGGGTCTTACCACGGGCTGCATTACTCGCCGGTGGTGAAGATCGGCGACCGGGTGATCGTCTCCGGCATTCCGGCCATGGAAGGTGCGGACGACGAAGCCCGTGCGCGTTGGGTGTTCGAGCAGCTCGAGGCGCATCTGCGCAGCGCCGGAGCCAGTCTGGCCGACGTGGTCGAGCTGCAGAGCTTTCATGTCGCGGCCGATCACGCCGAGTTTCGGCGGCGTATGGATCCGGTCTTGAAGGTGCACCGCGAGTTCTTCAAGGATCACTACCCGGCCTGGACCGCGGTCGCGACGCCGGGCTTGTTCTCGAAGGACGCGAGTTTCGAACTGCGGGCCGAGGCCGTAATCGGCTCGGGGAGCCGGTCCAAGGCGGAGATCGCGAAGCCGGCGGCGCCTTGATGTAGGCGGCGGTGGCTTGGGGCAGGGGATTGCTCTTAGTCGACGAACATCGCAACGCCTGCTGCCTGCGACTAAAGTGCAAGTGGTCGCGGCCGTGACCGCCTCGACAATGCCTTGCTCTCGTCGAAGGACAGCCGTCATGACCGCAGTTTCCGCCCCTCCCGCCGACGGGCCGCTCGCTCGTTTCGCCCTGCACAGTGCAGCTTGGGCCGAGCGTTGGTTTCCCGATGCTTACGTGTTCGCCGCGCTCGGCGTGGTCATCGTTGCGGTGTGCGCGCTCGGCTTCGGCGCCACCCCGGCGGCGACCGCAACCGCGTTCGGCGACGGCTTCTGGAGTCTGATTCCCTTCACCATGCAGATGGCCTTCGTGGTCATCGGCGGCTACGTGGTCGCGACCGCGCCGGCGGTGGCGCGGGTGATCGATGCGTTGGCTCGGGTGCCGCGCAGCGGCCGCGGCGCGATCTGCTACGTCGGCCTGATCAGCATGTTGACCTCGCTGCTGAGCTGGGGCTTCTCGCTGGTATTCGGCGGCTTGCTGGTGCGCGCGCTGGCGCGCCGCGAGGATCTCGATATGGACTACCGCGCCGCCGGCGCCGCGGCCTATCTCGGCCTCGGCGCGGTGTGGGCGATGGGTCTCAGCTCGTCGGCCGCGCAGTTGCAGGCCAACCCGGCCAGCATGCCGCCGGCGCTGTTGGCGACCACCGGGGTGATCCCTTTCAGCGAAACCATTCTGTTGTGGCAGTCGATCGTGTTGACCGCCGTGCTGATCGCGGTCTCGCTGGTCGTGTGTTTCGTGACCGCGCCGCGCGGCGCTTCGGTGCGGCGCGCCGGGGATTTCGACGTCGCCGACGAGCGTGCGGCGTCGGTGCTGCCGCCGCGCTCGCGGCCGGGCGAATGGCTCGAATACAGTCCGCTGATCACGATCCTGCTGGCGGCGATGAGCCTGGGCTGGCTCGCCTACGAGTTCGCCAACAAGCCGCTGGTCACCGCGATCGCCAACCTCAACACCTACAACTTCGCGTTCCTGACCGCCGGCCTGTTGCTGCACTGGCGCCCACGCAGTTTCCTCAACGCGGTCACGCGTGCGGTGCCGAGCACGACCGGCGTGTTGATCCAGTTCCCGCTGTACGGCGGCATCGCGAGCTTGCTGACGGCGGCGAAGGGCGGCGACGGCCAGACCCTCGCCCATCATCTGTCCAGCGTGTTCGTGCAGATCGCCACCACCGAGACGTTCACGCTGGTCATGGGCGTGTACTCGGCGGTGCTCGGCTTCTTCGTGCCGTCCGGCGGCGGCAAGTGGATCATCGAGGCGCCGTACGTGATGCAGGCCGCCAACGACCTGCAGGTGCACCTGGGCTGGGCGGTGCAGGTCTACAACGCCGCCGAGGCCTTGCCGAACCTGATCAATCCGTTCTGGATGCTGCCGCTGCTCGGCGTGTTGGGGCTGAAGGCGCGCGACATCGTCGGTTTCACCTTCATCCAGTTGCTGGTGCATATCCCGTTGGTGCTGGGCCTGCTCTGGCTGCTCGGTTCGACCCTGAGCTATCACCCGCCCGTGATGCCCTGAGGGGCGCAGGCAGGTCCGACGACGCCCCGGCAAAATCCTACCCGCGCCTGCGCCGATGCCCGACTGACCCGGGCCGCGGCGCAGGCGATTCTATGTCCGTGGGAAGCGTCGCGGCCGGTACGGAACGGCGTCGCGCGGCCAGGATGCCGCAGGTCCTCACGATGGTTAAAAACCGCACGGAAGCAGAAGGAAAAAGCAAGCGGAATTCCGCGGAAAACCGCAGGAAAACACGTAGAAAAACGTCGTTCGAAGGCATCGCTTCTCAGCCTGTGCGACGCCTGAAAGCGACAATGACTCACGCGAAAGGGAAGGGACTCCCACGCAGTCGGATCGGGGCTCGGGCAACGGAATGCGGCATCGCGTCCTCGTCGGCGGATCGCGTTCCGACCGAGGCCCCGGTCGACACGGCGAAGGAAGCGCCGGCCCGAAAAACCCGCTCGATTCGACCTGGTGCGCCCGGAAGCGGCGTGAAAGGAAGCGACCGCCAAGGAACGGCGGCCGGTCGGAATCGGGGACGCGCCCGGGATGGCGCGCGTGGCGGAAAGGACTCCGCCACCGGGCCGCAAAGGAGGACGTCGCGGGCCGGTTCTCCGGCCGTGCGTGTGCCCGCATCGTGTGCCGATGCGCCGGCTTCGTTATGACTTGTGCGCATTCGCGCAAGCGCGTCACAGATCCAGGGGACGCAAGCGCCCGAATAGTGCGATCGGTACGGTGATCCGGGTGCCGCGACTGCGTTAGCGTGCGGTCGTCGTCGGGTGTCGATCGAAGACGGTCCAGCGTCGTCGTCCGGGCAAGCTCCGGCGAGAATCGGCCGCGCCTCAGGCGTGGCCGCCCGTCGTGCTGTGTCCCAGGAAGGCCCCCATGATCCTGTCCCCGCTCCTGCGCATCGCCAGCCTGTGGCTGCTGGCGAGTTCCTGCGCCTTCGCCGCCGTGCCGGCGCATTACATCGTGTTCGAACGCGACGCCCAAGGGCGCGCCGAGCCGGTGTTCTACACCCAGGTGCAACTGTCCGACGGTCAACGCGACCGGCAAGGTGCGCGCCAGGCCGAGCGCGGCGTCGAACGCGTGGCGTATCGAGCCTCGCGTAACGGTGCCAAGAGCGCGGCGTTGTACGAAGCGCAGGTGCCGAATTTCATCCGTGCCGAGTTCGCGCGCGATCCCGACCATGGCGATGGTGCGATCCAGTTGAACCCCTTGGTGCGCGACCCGCATCGTGCCTTCGTCGTGCGGGTGCCGTTGGCCGAGGCCGACGAGATCGAACTGCTCGGCCCTGCCGGCAACGCCAAGGCGGTGCAGCGCATCGACCTGCGCGAGCTGGCGATCCGTTCCTCGCAACTGCCCCTGGCGCAGATGCTGCGGCAGCCGGTCGCGATGGTGGATACCGCACAGGCCCAGGACGCCAAGGCGGCGAACTCGGCCAACCGCCTCGACATCCTCGTGCTCGGCGACGGCTACACCGCGGCCGAACAGAGCACGTTCACGAGCCAGGCCGCGTCCTTGAAGACGGCGATGTTCAACGTCAGCCCCTACAAGGAATACCTGAGCTTCGTGAATTGGCAGGCCGGCTTCGTCGCCTCGCAGCAATCCGGCGCCGACCATCCGCCGTACCAGGCCGGCTGCACCGGCACCAGTTGCTGCGCCGACGTCGCCTCGCGCACCGACCCGCGTGCCGGCCAGTTCGTCAACACGGCGCTGGACTCCACTTTCTGCACCAGCCAGATCCATCGCTTGCTGACCGCGCGGTCCTCGAAGGTGATGGCGGCTGCGGCCAGCTTCCCGAATTGGGACAAGATCATCGTCACCGTCAACGACCCGGTTTACGGCGGCGCCGGCGGCTCTTATGCAGTGATCTCGGCGCACAGCAGCGCCGCCCTGATCGCGATCCACGAGTTCGGCCACAGCTTCCACGGCCTCGCTGACGAGTACGAAAGCCCCTACCCGGGGTTCCCGGCCTGCAGCGACATCAGCGGCAGTGCGGCTTGCGAAGCCAACGTCACCAACCAGAGCAACGCCAGCCTGGTGAAGTGGCGCAGCTGGTTCACCCCGGGCTTGCCGATCCCGACGCCGGACGGCACTGCCGGCACCGGCCTGTTCGAAGGCGCGCGCTATCGCAGCACCGGCATGTTCCGGCCGGTCGACAGCAGCTGCCTGATGCGCAGCCTCGGTACCAGCTTTTGTGCGGTGTGCCGGCAGGAGTACGTGCGCATGCTGTATCGCGGCGGCTTCGGCTCGCCGGCGGCGGGCATCGACCTGATCGAGCCGGGCACCGAGATCCCGTCGCCGGCCACTGCGGTTGGTTACGCGCGCGGCACGACGCGACGGTTCAGCGCGACCTTGCTGCGGCCCAGCGTGGGCACGGTCGCGGTGCAGTGGTATCTGGACGGCGTGGCTATTTCGGGTGCGACCGCCGCGAGCTACGACTTCCGCCAGGATGCGGCCACACCGGCGACACGCACCCTGGAGCTGCGGGTGACCGACAAGACCGCATTCGTGAAGGCCAGCATGGCCGGCAATCTGTTACTGCATTCGCGCAAATGGACGATCCGGGTCGGAGCGGCGCCGGTGGTGGTGGCGCGAGTGGACTGATCTTTTCGGTGGAACACCGAATGCATAGCCATATGTCGTAGTCGTTGTCGTCGCCGCGCGCGACGGCTTGATAGCTGTGGTGCGGCGTTGTAGCCGGTGGCAGAAACTAATGCCGTTGCCGTTGCCGTTGCCGTTGCCGTTGCTATTGCTGTGCGCAGTTTCACACTCGCGAAGGCAGCTGAAGACCCGGAGGGCGGCCTGCATGGATGCAGGCCGTTTTTCATCGGGACAGGGATGTCCCGTATGTAGATCCCCGCGGAGGCACCGTTCGTGCGGGCTTGTGATTCAAAGAAAAGCAACTTCTTTGGTTACCTTTGACCGAAGGGAATCCAGACGGACTTTTGTTGCTTATGGCAAAAGAAAGTAACCCGCCGCTTTAGTGGCGGAAGCTTTTGGCGTTTGATCTTGTTTCTTTAGAGGCTTGAGCAAGAGCAGAGCTTCCGTCCGCTAACGCGGCCGGGTTACTTTCTTTTGCTAAGCCCAAAAGTCCGTCTGGATTCCCTTCGGTCAAAGGTAACCAAAGAAAAGGGCTCTCCTTGCAAGGGCACAGGCCACGAGTGCGATGCCCGCGCCGGGATTTTTCGATAGGACATCCTTGTCCTATCGAAAAACGGCGCACGTCCTGTGCGCCGCCCTCCGGGTCTCCACTTGACCGGTAAAGCGGCAAAGCAGATCAAAATCTCAGCAACAACAACAACAACAACAACAACAACAACAGCAACAGCAACAACAACAGCAACAACAGCAACAACAGCAACAACAACAGCAACAACAACAGCAACAGCAACCAGCACCGCAACAACAACTGCAACTACAACTACAACTACAAAAACGGTTGGCATTCGCGCCGGCTCTTGAGTAGGAGCGGCGCGAGCCGCGACCGCGATACTCCGAGATGGCGGCGATACCACGGGTAGTCGCGAAACCATGGGTGCCAGCGAAAGCTTGCTCGTGGGATTGACGGCTCGCTGCGACTCAGCCCGCAGTCACTCGCGCACACACCCAAGCGTCGACACGCTGGGCACCGGCGCGCCGCAGGGCCGCGGCGGCGGAGTGGAGGGTCGCTCCTGTAGTCATGACGTCGTCGATCAGGACGATATGGGCGGGCAGGGGCTGGCCATGGCGCCAGGCGAAGGCGCCGCGCAGGTTGCGGCGGCGTTGTTTGGCGTCCAGCAGGGATTGCGCCGAGGTGTCGCGCAGGCGGATCAGGCCGTGATCGAGCAGGGGCAGGCGCAGTTGCCGCGACAGCGGCCGCGCCAATTCCAGGGCCTGGTCGTAACCGCGTTCGCGCAGCCGCCGGCGATGCAAGGGGATCGGGACCAGAACCGGCGCGGGCGCTTCAGTGGCGATGTCCGATGCCGAGGGCGCTGCGAGTCCCGGTGCCGTAGTCGAGGGGCTCTGCGTCAGCAGCGGCTCGAAGGCATTCGCCATCATCGTCGTGAGCAGACGGCCAGCCGCCAGGTCGCGATGAAACTTGAAGCGCGGCAGCAGGCGGTCGAGCGGCGGTCGGTATAAGCAGGCGGCGTGGACCTGGGTCAGCGGCGGCGGTCGGCGCAGGCAGTGGCCGCAGACCAGGGGCAGGTCGGGCAGGCCGGGCGGGCCGGGCGGGTCGATCGTTGCGAAGCGAACTCCGGCGGCCGCCACCCCCGGCAACGGCAACGCGCAACGCAGGCAGGCCGTCCCGCTCCGCGGCCAATCGGCTTCGCAGGTCCGGCACAGATCGCGTCCGGGCAGGCCCGGTTCGGCGCAGATCAGGCAGCGCGGGGGCCACAGGGCCCAGCCCAGACGCCGCCAGATGCTGTCAACCCGGAGTGGCCGATCCTGGTTGACAGTTGTCGACATGCTTCCCAGACTGCCCGCTCCGAACGGCCCGCGCTGTCGGTATCCCCCGTTGCCCGCCGTCAGTGAAATCCCCGCTGTGGAGCCAGCTCTAGTGTCTATGCCCCTTCTTCGCAACGATTGGTCCCGCGCCGAGGTCCGTGCGCTGTTCGATTTGCCCTTCCCCGAGTTGTTGCACCGCGCCGGCAGCGTGCACCGGGAGAATTTCGACCCGGCCGAAGTCCAGGTCAGCACCCTGTTGTCGGTCAAGACCGGCGGTTGCCCCGAGGATTGCGCTTATTGCCCGCAGGCGCAGCGTTATCACACCGGTGTCGACGCGACCAAGCTGATGAGCACCGAAGCGGTGATCGAGAAGGCCCGCCAGGCCAAGGCCGCCGGCGCTTCGCGCTTCTGCATGGGGGCGGCCTGGCGTTCGCCGAAGGACCGCGACATCCCGAAGGTCGCGGCGATGATCCGTGAGGTCAAGGCACTCGGCCTGGAAACCTGCGCCACCCTGGGCATGCTCTCGGGCGACCAGGCCTCGGCGCTGAAGTCGGCGGGGTTGGACTACTACAACCACAACCTCGACACCGCGCCGGAGTTCTATAACGAGATCATCCACACCCGCGAGTACCAGGACCGCCTGGATACCCTCGCCCACGTGCGCGATGTCGGCATGAAGACCTGTTGCGGCGGCATCGTCGGCATGGGCGAGTCGCGCGAGCAGCGCGCCGGCCTGTTGCAGACCCTGGCCAACCTGCCGGCGCACCCGGATTCGGTGCCGATCAACCGTCTGGTTCAGGTCGAGGGCACCCCCCTGGCCGGCACCGCCGAGCTCGACCCCTTCGAATTCGTGCGCACCATCGCGGTGGCGCGCCTGATGATGCCCAAGTCGATGGTCCGTTTGTCGGCCGGCCGCGAGGCCATGAGCGACGAGCTGCAGGCCCTGTGCTTCCTGGCCGGCGCCAATTCCATCTTCTACGGCGAGAAGTTGCTGACCACCGGCAACCCCGACACCGAGCGCGACCTGGCCCTGTTCGCCCGTCTCGGCCTGCGCCCGATGCAGATCGTCGAGACCGCGGGCACCGTCCATGCGAGTATTGAAGAGCACGTTGAGGCACCCACCGAACCCGCCCACTCCTGCGCCGCCTGACGCGGCGGAGCTACCGCGATGAGCAGCCAGCGAACCCTTTGGCGCGACCGGATCCAGACCGCCCACGCCGAGCGCGTGGCGACCGCCCGTACCCGTACCCACCGCGCGGTGAGCCACCGCGACGGCGCGCGCTGCGAGGTCGACGGGCGCTCGCTGGTGAACTTCTGCGGCAACGACTACCTCGGCCTGTCGCAGCACTTCGCGGTGATCAACGCCTTCCAGGATGCCGCCGCCCGCGAGGGCACCGGCGGGCTCGCCTCGCATCTGGTCTGCGGCCACCACGCCCAGCATGAAGCGCTCGAACGCGAACTGGCCGACTGGCTGGGTTCGCCGCGCGCGCTGCTGTTCGGCAGCGGTTTCCTGGCCAATATCGCCGCGGTGCAGGGCTTGCTCGGCGAAGACGACGTCTGCGTGCAGGACAGGCTCAACCACGCCAGCCTGATCGACGCCGCGCGCCTGGCCGGCTGCCGGTTGCGCCGGTATCCGCACGCCGATCCCGAAGGCGCGATCCGCCAGCTGCGCAATGTTCCCGACGGCCTGGCGATGCTTGCCACCGATGGCGTGTTCAGCATGGACGGCGATCTCGCGCCCTTGCGCGATCTCGCCCTGGTGGCGCGCGCGCAGAAGGCCGTGCTGTATGTCGACGACGCCCACGGCGTCGGCGTGCTCGGCCCGGACGGGCGCGGCACCGTCGCCGCGGCGCGGCTGTCGGTGCAGGAGGTGCCGCTGCAGCTGGCGACCTTCGGCAAGGCGCTCGGCAGCTACGGCGCGGCGCTGCACGGCGATGCCGACCTGATCGGTCATCTGGCCGAAACCGCGCGCAGCCATCTCTACACCACCGCCTTGCCGCCGGCCCAGGCCGCGGCGACGCGGGCGGCGATCAAGCTGGCCCGCAACGACCATTGGCGGCGCGAGAAACTGGCCGAACTCACCGCCCATTTCCGCGAACGCGCCGGCAAGCTCGGCCTGGAGCTGCTGGCCTCGGGCACGCCGATCCAGCCGGTGATGTGCGGCGACGACCGCCGCGCGCTGGCGATGGCGCAGGCCTTGGAGCAGCAGGGCTATTGGGTTGCGGCGATCCGTCCGCCGACCGTGCCGGAAGGGCGCGCGCGCCTGCGCGTGACGTTCTCGGCGCTGCACACGCGCGAACAGGTCGACGGCCTGATCGAAGCGTTGGCGCGCGCGGCCGAGCGCGTGGCGATCGAAGGCAGCGACGGCGCCCGCGCCGCGCCCGCCACCGTGGCGCGATGAGCCGCGCCGCCGAGCCGCAACCGACCCGGCCGCCCGAAACCGATCTGGCCCGCATGCTGGCGACGCTCGAGGTCGAAGCCCGTGCCGGCGAGTACGTCTTCGTCACCGCCGTGCAGCCCGAGCGTTTGCCGCGCGCCCTGGCGCTGGCGACGATAGAGGAAGCCGAAGGCCTGACCTGTGTGCTGCGCCGCGAAGATGCCGACGCGCACGGCCTGAGCTACGACTTCGTCGCCGCCTGGCTCAGCCTGAGCGTGCATTCGGCGTTGCAGGCGGTCGGCCTGACCGCGGCGGTATCGCAGGTGTTGGCCGAGCGCGGCATCGCCTGCAACGTGCTGGCCGGTTTCCATCACGATCATTTGCTGGTGCCGTCGGAGCGGCGCGACGAGGCCTTGGCGGCGCTGCATTCGCTGCGCCGCGCGAACCCCGCCGGCGGCGATTGAAGACAAGACGCGCGCTCGCATCGGTGCGGTGCATCGCGACGGCGCCTGCGTTCGCGCCGTAACCGTCGTCGCGGCCACGCGCGGGCCATGGCGACACCAGAGCGCATCGCGCGGCACCGAGCAACACCCGACGACCCAAAGCAGTACGGACCCGCTTCCCATGTACATCGAAACCACCGGCGCCGCGGCAGACGAAGCCCGCCCGGTCATCGCACTGATCCACGGCTGGGCCATGCACGGCGGTTTGTTTGCGCCCTTGGTCGGACAGTTGAGTGCGCACTTCACTCTGCATCTGATCGATCTGCCGGGCCACGGCCATGCGCGCGACGATCAGGCGCCGCTCGATCCGCACGCGCTCGCCGCCGAACTGGTCTCGCGCATTCCCGATGCGTACTGGCTGGGGTGGTCGCTCGGCGGCCAGGTCGCGCTGCGCGCCGCGCTCGATCATCCGCAGCGGGTGCGCGGCTTGATCATGATCGCCTCGTCGCCGCGTTTCGTCGTCGGCGAGGACTGGCCTCATGGGGTCTCGCCGGATCTGTTCCGTAATTTCGGCGAGGCCTTGCGGCGCGATTTCCGCGGCACCCTCGAAGGCTTTCTCGCCCTCGAGGCCTTGGGCTCGGCCAGCGCACAGGAAGAACTGCGCAGCCTGAGGAGTGCAGCCTTCGCCCGCGGCGAGCCGGCCGAGCGCGCGCTGCACGAAGGCTTGGCCCTGCTCGACGGATTCGACGTGCGCGGCGAACTGCCGCGCTTGCAGGTGCCGAGCCTGTGGATCTCGGGCCGTCGCGACCGCCTGGTGCCGGCCGGGGCGATGCCGGCCGCGGCCGCGCTCGCGCCGCAAGGCCGCAGCGTGGTTATCGCCAATGCCGGCCATGCGCCGTTTCTCGGCGCGACCGCGCAGGTCGCGCAACTCATCGAGGGCTTCGTCGCGCCGGCGACCGCCCCGACCGCCGTACTGGATGGCTGACGCCTCATGACCGATCTTTTCGACCACCGCCAGGTTCGCCGCTCGTTCTCGCGCGCCGCGCACGGCTACGACGGCGCCGCCGCCTTGCAGCGCGAAGTCGGTGCGCGCCTGTCGGAAACCCTGGACTACCTCGACGAACGCACCCCCGAGGTCGTGGTCGATATCGGCTGTGGTCCGGGACACTTGAGCGCGGCGATGCAGAAGCGCTGGCCGCGCGCGCAGGTGATCGCGCTCGACCTGGCCCTGCCGATGCTGCGCGAGGCGCGCACCCATTTCGGCGAAGGCGGTTGGCGGCCTCGCCTGCTCGGCGGCGCGCGCCGTCCCGACGCGGTTTGCGCCGATGCGCGCGCCTTGCCCTTGCGCGATGGCAGCGTCGACGTGCTGTTCTCGAACCTGTGCCTGCAATGGTGCGAGGACCTGCCGGCGGTGTTCGCCGGGTTCCGCCGCGTGCTCAAGCCCGGCGGCCTGTTGCTGGTCTCGACCTTCGGCCCCGACACTTTGTACGAGTTGCGCGGTGCCTTCGCCGAAGCCGACGCCGCGCCGCACGTCAGTCTGTTTCCGTCGATCGCCCAGTTCGGCGATGCGCTGATCGCTTCGGGTTTCCAGAACCCGGTGCTGGATCGCGACGAATTCGTCCTCGGCCACCCCGACCTCGGTCATCTGATGCGCGAGTTGCGCACCCTGGGCGCGACCAATGCGATGAGCGACCGTCGCCGCAGCCTGACCGGCCGCGCGCGCTTCGCCCGCGCGGCGCAGGCCTACGAAGCGTTGCGCGGCAGCGACGGCCGACTGCCGGCGACCTGGGAAGTGATCTACGCCCACGCCTGGGGCCCGCCGCCGGGCGCGCCGATCCGCATCGGCGGCTTCGACGAAGTGCAGGTGCCGGTGTCGAGCATCCGCGTGCGGCAACGCCCGTGAACGCACGCCGCCACGCCCTGTGGGCGGTGCTGATCGCGCTGGTGTCGGCGCTGTTCTTCACCTGCACCTACGTGCTCAACCGCGCCGCCGCCAACGACGGCGGCCATTGGGCGTGGACCGCGGCGCTGCGTTATCTGTTTACCCTGCCGATGCTGCTGGTGGCGATGCCGATGCTCGGCGGCGTGGCGCCGGTGTGGCGGGCGATCCGCCGCCATCCCGGCCCCTGGCTGTGGTGGAGCGGAATCGGTTTCGTGCTGTTCTACGTGTGCCTGAGCTTTGCGGCGGCCAGCGGCCCGTCGTGGCTGATCGCCGGCACCTTCCAACTCACCGTGATCGCCGGGATGTTGTGCGCGCCGTTCCTGTACCGCGATGCGCGTGCGCGCATTCCGCGGCCGGCGCTTGCGGTCGGCGCGATCATCGTGGCCGGCGTGTTGCTGCTGCAGTTCGGCCATGGCGGCGGCCGCCTCGATCGCGCCGGCTGGATCGCCTTGATCTGCGTGGCGGTGTCGGCCTTCGCCTATCCGCTCGGTAACCGCGGCTTGCTGCTGCATCTGGAAAAGGCCGGCATCGAGCTCAATGCGACCCAGCGCGTGTTCGGCATGACGCTGGCGAGCCAACCCCTGTGGTTGGCGGTCGCGGTGTATGCCGGGGCCGAAGCCGGCGCGCCGCCGCTCGGGCAGGTGTGGCTGGCCGCCGGCGTGGCGTTGAGTGCGGGCGTGATCGCCACGGTGTTGTTCTTCCAGGCCACCGGCATGGTCCGCAACGACCCGACCGCGCTCGCCGCGGCCGAGGCGATGCAGGCCGCGGAGATCTTGTTCGCGACCGTGATCGGCGCCTTGTGGCTCGGCGAAGCCTGGCCGCAGGGCCGCGCCCTGGCCGGTGCTTGCGTGGTCGGCGTCGGCATCGTCTTGTTCAGCATCGTCGCGGCGCGCGCAGCCGCCGGCAACGAACGCAAGGTCAAGCAACTGCGCAGCGATCGCGGCGGTTGAGCGTCGCAGGTCGGCTCAAGCGCCGATGCGGTCGATAGGCCGGCTCAAGTACCGACCATGGCCATCCACTGTTCGAGGTTGTAGTAGTTGGTGACGCGCTGGATCTTGCCGTCGCGGATCTCGAAGAAGGCGCCGCCGGGCAGGGCGTAGCGCTGGCCGCGCGCGTCCGGCAGGCCCGGATCGGTGAGCAGGTATTCGCCATGGACCACGTACTCGGCGCCGGCACGCGCGCCGTCGGGCGAGGCCATCACCACGATGTCGCGCAACTGCTCGCGGTAGTGCCGCGCCATGCGCTGCAGGAAGGCGGCGAACGCGTCGCGGCCGATCTCGCGCGCCCCCTGGTTGAGATCGTGGACGACCTCGGCGCCGAGCAGGCCCAGCATGGCGCTCCAGTCGGCGCGGTTGAAGGCGGCGTAGTAAGACAGGACCAATTCGGTGGAGCGATCGTGAATGCGGGTGCCGTCGATCTTCATCGGAATTCCTGCGGGCAATGCGGGGCCGGGCCATGATCGCTCATTCGTGCCTCGTGTCGCAGCCGCGCTCGGCCATGCGGGGCTCGCGCTCGGCAGCCTCGTTAACAAAGCACATTAAACAGAAAGGCCCGCACGGGGCGGGCCTTTCGGGTGGCGGGGCGCGCGTTGCGCCCGAGGCCGGTGTGTGGCCCGGATCCGCGCGGCCTTATCGAGCGGTGTCCCTCAAATCCGCACTGTCGCGCGCTGGCGTTGGCGCACCAGGCTCAGGGTCAGCACCGCGGCGAGCAGCGCGGTGGTGACCACGAAGATGCCGATGCCGAGGTAGCCGCCGCTGACCCCGCGCGCCACCGTGGCGCCGGCTTCCTGCGGCACGAAGCTGGCCGCGAGCATGCCGGTGTAGTGCATGCCGCACACCGCCACGCCCATGACGAGGGCGCTGCCGAGCATCTGGCCCCAGCCGCGCAGGTTGAAGGCCAGCCACAAGGCCACGATCGAGGCGACGATCGCGATCGCCGCGGACGCGATGACCAGGTTGCTGTTGTAGACCGTGTCGGCCGGCATCAGCATCGCGGCCATGCCGGCGTAGTGCATGCCGGTGACGCCGAGCCCCATCAGCACGCCGGCGATGATCAGCTTGCCCCAGTTGAAGATGCCGGTGCCGGCGATGGCCAGGCCGGCCATGCACGAAATCACCGCGACCAGCGCCGAACCGATGGTGATCGGCAGGTCGTAGGTCACTTCCACGTTCATGCGGCAGGCGAGCATGGCGATGAAGTGCATCGCCCAGATCGCGCCGCCGCCCATGGCGATGCCGGCGGCGGTGATCGCGCGCCACCGCTGTCCCGCGCCGACCGCGGTCGGGATGGCGATGGCCAACTGCAGAGCGGTGAACGAGCCCAGTACCGACACCACATAGGACAAGATGGCGAGCACCGGGTCATGGATGCACTGAATGGCGTGATCGATCGGCATGACGAACCCCCTGTGGATGGGTTGGATTAGCTAAGGGCCGAACCGGCGCCATCCCCGCCCCGATGCGGCATCGCAAGCCCGGCTCGGCTCCCTGTCTGCCGGGCGAATGGAGACGCTCAGGCTTCGAATTCGAAACGGCAGGCCTCGGCGCCGGTGTTGCGGCATTGGCTTTCGATCACCCGGACGCCATCGGCGCCGTGTTGGCCTTCGAGCAGTCCGCCGAGCATGCCGCGCAGGAAATGGCAGCATTCGCCGCTGTCGCCGCGATGGCAGAAGGGACTGTTGCGGATCTTCAGGATGTCGTCGTGCAATTCGGCCTGGACCAGTTGGCGCATCGCCGGCAAGGCGATGCGGCGCACCGAGTCGGCCAGCGGCAGTTGTCCGCCGAGGGCGAAGTCGCGCTTGTAGACCCAGGCGCCGACGCGCTGGCCGATGTAGCGCAAGGTCGCCTCGCGCTGGGCCGGCGGCAGTTCGCGCTCGAGCGCGACCAACTGCAGCAGGATGTTGGGATAGTTGCGGGCCAGCTGCGGCAGCAGGGTTTCGACGCGCTGGGTGTCGATCGGCGCGGCGCTCGACGGCGAGGCGGCGGGCGCAGGGCTCGCCGAGGGCGGCACCGACGTCGGCGCCGTCGCCGAGCCGTTATTGCGCGCCACCGGCGGGGGCGCCGGGGCGGCGTTGCCGGCTTCGTACGGCGAGGCCTCGAAGCTCTGCACCAGGTGATGGGTGCCCAGGCGTTCTTCGAGCATCAGCAGCGAGTCGGCCGGGCCGCGCACCACCATGCTCAGCACCACGCCTTCTTCGCTGTTGAGCATGCGCTGACGCAACAGAGTGAAGCCGTTGGCGATCACCACCTGTCCGAGGGCGAGCAGCAGCCCGTCGCGACGGTCGGACACCACGCGAAACTCGACATCCACCATGTAGTACTCCCTGGCCTGCGCTGGTCCGTGGTCCCCGGCTCGTCGAAGAGCCCCACTGTTAAGAGTCGCGCGGCATGACAGGGACGGGCGCGCGATGGCGCAGAGTGGCAGCTGTGTTCATAAAAAACACAAACCAGGATCACAGAAAAAGCGAGTTTTCCTGGGGTTTATGCGGGCAATGGCTAACGTTGAGAAACGTGCCGCATAACAAACGAAATGCGATTGCAGAACCGGTCAAACTGGCTTAGAGGCGAACAGATCGGCGACCAGATCCAGGTCGACATTGCCGCCGGACACGACCAGGCCGACGCGGCGGCCGGCGAAGCGCTCGCGATGCGCCAGCACCACCGCCAGCGGCACCGCGCCGGAGGGTTCGACCACCAGCTTCATGCGTTCCCATATCAGCCGCATCGCGGCGACGACCTGGGCGTCGTCGACCAGCAGGATGTCGCGCAGGTGTTCGCTCAGGATAGGAAAGGTGAGCGTGCCCAGTTCGGCGCGCAGGCCGTCGCAGATGGTGTTGGCCTTGCGGCCGGTGATGCGCTGGCCGGCGCGCAGCGAATCGTGGGCGTCGCGCGCGCCTTCGGGTTCGGCGCCGAACACTTCGATCGCCGGGTTCAGCCCGTGCGCGGCGATCGCGGTGCCCGAGAGCAGGCCGCCGCCGCTGACCGGCGCGATCACCGCGTCCAGGTCCGGCGCGCTGCCGAGCAGTTCGAGGGTGGCGGTGCCCTGGCCGGCGATCACCCGCGGGTCGTTGAACGGATGCACCAACACGCCGCCGGTGCGGGCCAGGACCTGGGCGGTCATGGCGTCGCGCGAGGCCTGGTCGGGTTCGCAAGCGACGATTTCGGCGCCGTAGGCGCGGATCGCGGCCAGCTTGATCTTGGGGGTGTTGTGCGGAGCGACCACGGTCGCGCGGCCGCCGCGCAGGCTCGCGGCCAACGCGATCGCGCCGCCGTGATTGCCGGAACTCTGGGTGACGATGCCGCGCGCGACTTCGTCCTCGGCCAGCGAGAACACCGCGTTGCAGGCGCCGCGGAACTTGAACGCGCCGCCGCGCTGCAGGTTTTCGCATTTGAAGTGCAGCTCGCAGCCGGCCAGTGCGTCGATCGCGCGCGAACGCAGCACCGGGGTGGTGTGCGCATGCGGCGCGATGCGCGCGGCGGCCGCCAGGATGTCGGTGAACAGGGGAGCCAGGCTGGGCGGTGCGGAGAGATTGTTCATGCCCCAAGCGTAGCCCAGGCCCGGCCGGCCTGGCATGCGCCGGATGGCGGATTCGCAACGATCGTCGGGCGCGGGCGACAGGACGCGTTCAGTCGTGGCGCAGCGCGCGTTCGGCGCCGCGTTCAGTCGTGGCGCAGCGCCGCGATCGGATCCAGGCGCGCGGCCTGCCGCGCCGGATACACGCCGAAGGCCAGGCCCACCGCGGCGCAGAACAGCGCCGAGCCCAGCACCGGTATCGGCGCCCAGGCGACCTGCCAGCCGGCGAAGGCGGCGATCAGATAGGCCAGGGCGACGCCGAACAGCAGGCCCAGCACCGCACCGGCGACGCAGATCACCGTGGCCTCGCGCAGGAACTGCGCGATCACGTCGCGCCGGCGCGCGCCGAGCGCGCGCAGCAGGCCGATCTCGCGGCGCCGTTCGAGCACGTTGGCGAGCATGATGTTCATGATGCCGATGCCGCCGACCAGCAGGCTGACGCCGGCGATCGCGCCCATCACCACGCGGAAGATGCGCTGGGTCTTCTGGTGCTGCTGGAACAATTGCTGCGGCACCACCAGGCGGAAGTCGGCCATGCCGGCATGACGTTGGCCGAGCACGGTCGACAGCACCCGCGCGCCGGCGGCGAGCTGCGAGGGATCGCGCAGGCGCAGCAGGAAACGGTCGATCTCGTCCTCCTGCGGCTGGAAACGAAAACGCGCCCGCGCGCTGGCCAAGGGCACATAGACGCGATTGCTTTCCAGGCCGAGCTGCACGCCCTCGAACTGATCCTTGCTGAGGTCGCGGTCGGCGAGCACGCCGATCACTTCCAGCCAGACATGGTTGACCTTCAGGTACTGGCCGATCGGGTCGATGCCGGGGAAGAGATCGGCCGCGGCCTGGTGGCCGAGCACGGCGACCGCGGCGAGGGCGCGGTCGTCGGCGTCGGTCAGGGTGCGGCCCTTGGCGATGCGCAGCGAGGACAGGGCGAAATAGTCCGGGCTCACGCCGCTGGCCTGGGCGTCGCTGTGGCCGCTGTCGCTGAACACCGAGTGGGTGCGGATCGGTTTCTCGGCGGCGTAGCGTTCCGCGCCGGGCACCACCGCGAGCGCGGCGTCGGCATCGGCCAGGCTCAGGCCGAGGCTGCGCGCGCGGGTTTCGCGCAGGCTGTTTTCGTCCTGCGGCTTGGCTTCGGCGATCAGATTGTTGAGGCCCAGGCTTTCGACCAGGCGCAGCGCTTCGCGCCGGCTGCCTTCGCCGACCGCCTGCATCGCGACGATCGCGCCCACGCCGAAGATCAGGCCGAGCAGGGTCAACAAGGTGCGCAGGCGGCGACGCCACAGCTCTTCGATCGCCTCGCGCCAGATCGACGGCAGCAGGCCGGCGAAACGGTTCAAGGACGCACCGCCTGAGGGGCGGGTGCCGGTGCCGCCGTGGTCTTGCCGCCATCGGCCGACGTGGCCTGGCCCGGATCGTCGGTCTCGGCCGACGGCTCGGCGGTGTTCGCCGCGGTCTCGATGGCGCCGGCTTCGGCCAGCAGCACCTCGTCGCCGTCGCGCAGGCCCGACAGCACCTGCGAACGCGCCGGCCCGCGTACGCCCAGCCGGATCGGGCGGCGCAGGAAGTCGCCGCCTTCGCGGACGCGCACGTAGTCCTTGCCGGCGTCGCTGTCGATGGCGACGTTGGCGACGCTGAGCGCCTTGGGCGAATCGAACAGGATCACCCGGGCCTCGAGCCGCTGGCCCGGCACCAATCGGTAACGCGCGATCGCCTCGGCCGGGATCGGCGCCTTCATGGTCAGGTACTTCACCGGGCTGTCCTGGTTGCGCACCTTGGCGGCGCTGGCGACCCACGACAGCCGGCTGACGATGCGTTGCTCGGGGCGCCCGACCGGAAACATCTCGACCGCGTTGCCGACCTGCAGGCCCTGCGCCTCGATCTGCGGCAGGCTCAATTCGAGTTCCATCGCCGAGGCGTCGGGCAGGCTGCCGTAGTCGAACCCGGCGCGCAGGGTCGCGCCGACATTGGGTTTGTCGCCGGACCAGTTGCTCGACAGCATCAGCACGCCATCGTTGGGCGCGCGCAGTTCCAGTGCGTCCAGATCCGACTGGCGCGCCTTGGCGGCGAGGTCGAAGGTCGCGCGCTGCGCATCCAGCACCGCCAGTTCGGCGCCGCCGCGCACGCCGGCCTGGCCGCGCTGCCATTCCAGGGTGTCGCGCTTGGCCGTGAGGTAACTCGCGTCCTGCACCGCATCGAGCACTTCGTTGCGCGCCATGGTGCTGAGGTCGGCGCTGGCGTAGCGCTCGGCGATGCCGAGCTGCACCGCGACCTGGGCCAGGTCGACCGCGACCTTGCTCTGCGCGGTCGCCAGCTCGCCCTGCTTGGCGGCGCGCGCCAGCAGATTGCGCTGCAGATCGATCAGGGTCTGGCTGAGTTCCTGCTGGCCTTGCGCGGCCGAGAAGCGCGCGATCAGGTCGCCTTTCCTGACCGCGCTGCCTTCCGGCAGCATCCATTCGACCTGGCGCGAGGCCCAGTTGCGGCCGGGGACGTTGAGCGGCGTGGCCTTGGCCGACTTGAGTTCGCCTTCGCCGCGCACGCTCAGGCGCAGCGGTGCGGCGGCGACGGTCTCGACGGTGGCCGGGGCGGTGTCGGAGCCGCAGGCCGAGAGCAAGCCCAGTGCGATGGTCAACGCGGCGAAGCGCGATGCCGCGCGAGGTGCGGGGCGGCGCGTCATCGGGCCAGGCTCCGCGGCGCAGCGGGCGCGGCCGGATTGGCCGAAGGAATCTCCACCCGCACCGCCTGGCCCGGACGCAGGGGCGCGCGCGGGTCGTCGAGGCGCACGTCCAGGTCCAGCACCGGCACCGGCTGCAATTGGGATTTGCTGCGGATCGCATTGCCGATCGAGGCGATGCGCCCGCGCAGCACGCTGCCGGCGCCGCCTTCGACGACGATCCGCACCGGCACGCCGACCGCGACCCGGCGCAGGTCGCGCTCGGGCAGTTCGGCGCGTACCGCCAGGGTGCTCATGTCAGGAATCTCGGCGACGGTCTGGCCGACCCAGACCTGCGAGCCGACGTCGTATTTTTCGCCTTCCCAGTTGCTCCGGTGCATCATCAGGCCGTCGCGCGGCGCGGTCACTTCCAGCGCGGTCAGCGAGCGTTGCAGGCGTTCGACGTCGGCCTGCAACTGCGCGCGTTCGGCGGCGAGCAGGCGCCGCTCCTGGCGGCGTTGTTCGGCCGACAAGCTTTCGCGGCGTTGGGCCAGGGCCATCTTGCGTTGCATCTGGGTGCGGGCGACCAGCAGCTTGCGGTACTCGATGCCGGCGATCAGCTCGGCCGGCTGCTGGGTCTTGCGCTGCGCCTTGTCGAGTGCGGCGCGCGCCTCGGCGGTGGCCAGGCGTTCGCTGCGTTCGCGTTCGGCCAGCTCCAGGTCGAGCTTGTCGAGCTCGCTTTGTTTCTCCTTGAGCTGGCTGCGCTTCTCGCCCAGTTGCTTGACCACGTCGTTGCTGTCGAAGGAGATCACCGACTGGCCTTGCTTGACCGGCGCGCCGTCGCTGGCGAGTTGGGTGATGTTGAACTGCCACATGCGCTCGACGTTCGGCGGCATCAGCGCCGAGCTGCGGCGGGCATAGACCTCGCCGTCGACGCGCAAAGTCGCCGCGCTCGCCGGCAGCGCCGCGGCGGACAGCAGCACGATGAGCATGGTCCGCTTCATCGCGCCGCTCCCGTGGCGGCCGTGGACACGCGCACGCTCATGCCCGGCAGCAGCTTGAGCGCATGTCCGCGCGGCAGTTCGATGTCGAGGCTGAAGTAGCGCCCTTCGCCCCATTCGGGCTTGCGGTCGGGAGCGCCGGCGATGGCCTTGATGCGGCCTTGCACGCGTTGCCGCGGCAGTGCGTCGAACGCGAGCTGCACGGCCTGGCCGACACTGAGGCCGCGCCGGTCCGGTTCCAGCGCCCAGGCGCGGATCTCCATGCCGCCGCCGCTGCCGACCACTTCGCCGGCCTTGCTGCCGGGCATGGTCGAGCTGCCTTCGTCAATGCGGCCACCGATCCAGTTGTTGTTGAAACCGTGCAGGACGATGCCATCGCGTTCGGCGCGCACTTCCGATTGGCGCAGCAGGGCGGCGTAGTACTCGCGTTGCACCACCAGTTTGTCGACTTCCAGTTTGGCGTCCTGATGGCGGCGGGCGACCGCGGCGCGCGCGGCGGCGAACTGCTCGCGCTTGAGGGTGAGCTCGCGCGTGGTCTTGTCGAGCTCGCCCTGATGGCGGTCGTAGTCGAGCTGCGAGATCAGCCCGCGCGGAATCGCCGCCTCGATCCTGGCCGTGGCCAATGCGGCCTCGGCATCGGCGAGCGCGACTTCGGCGTCGACCGCCTTGACCTCGAGTTCGGCCAGTTCCTTGGCGGCCTTGGCGCGCGCCTGTTCGATCTTGGCGTCGAGGTCGGGAATCTGGGTGCCGGCCTGGCCCGGATCGATGCGCAGCACCACATCGCCGGCCTTGACCGCCTGGCCTTCGGCGACGAAGTAGCGGATCGCCACCGGCGCGGTATTGGATTGCGGGGTGTAGATCGCCTGCGCGCCGACCGAGCGCACTTCGCCGGTCAGCACCACCGCGGTCGCCGGCAGCGCCATCAGCGATACGGCCAACCCGGTCAGGATCAGCGGCCAGCGTAGGCGGCGCAGGGCGGGGCGCATCTCAGGCGGCCGAGTCATGGTCGACCTTGCCGTCGTGCAGGCGCACCTCGCGCGGCGCGCGCGCGGCGAGGTCGCGGTCGTGGGTCACCAGCACCACGGTCTGGCCGCCGCCGTGCACTTCTTCGATCAGGTCGAGCACGTCGGCGGCGCTCTTCGAATCCAGGTTGCCGGTGGGTTCGTCGGCGAGCAGCAGGGCCGGGCGCAGCAGCAGCGCCCGCGCGATCGCCGCGCGCTGCTGCTGGCCGCCGGACAGCTCGCTCGGCCGATGCTCGCTGCGTTCGCCCAGGCCGACGCGCGCAAGCAACTCGCGCGCGCGCTCGACGCTGCCGGGCGGCGGCTCGCGATTGAAGCGCAGCGGCAGCAATACGTTCTCCATCACGCTCAGGCGCGGCAGCAGATGGAAGCTTTGGAACACGAAGCCGATGCGGCGGTTGCGGATGTCGCTGGCGGCCTCGTCGTCGAGCGCGGCGACGTCGCGGCCTTCGATCAGATAGCGCCCGCGCGTGGGCCGGTCGAGGCAGCCGAGGATGTTGAGCAGACTGGATTTGCCCGAGCCCGAGGCGCCGGTGATGGCGACGAATTCGCCCGCTGCGATTTTCAGATCCACGCCGGCCAAGGCATTGACCGCCTGTCCATTCATCTCGTAGCGACGATGGACCGCATCCAGTTCGATCATCGGGACAGGCCAGACCAGAAGGGGAAGGCGATGCAGCGGCGACCGCGCGAGCGTGTGCCCGCGCTACGGAGAACGACCCGGCACTCGCCGGCAAAGTTCCCCGACGCGGCCTTCGGGCCGATCGGATGAGGCATGCAGCGTGCGCGGCGTAGACCGATCCCCGGCCGTAACCATCGCGATCAATCTACCTTAACCCGGGGGCGCCGCGACAATGTGTCATGTGCAGCATTGCACCCGGATGCAGTGCAGCATGTTTTTCTGTGAACCCGTGCAGTAAACGCCGCCCGCGCGAAGACTAGCTTAGGCGCATCGCCACCGCCGGACGCAGGGCGTGGGCGTTGCGCGCGAACTACACGATCCTCATCCAGGCCTCGTCGTCGCGCGTCGGCATCACCCGGACTCGGGCCTGGAGTTCCCTGATGGGAGCAGCCAGGATAAGGTCGAAGCCGATATCCACCCGGTCGCTGCGTTCGCGATCGGCTCCGCTCACGGCGCGATCTTCTTCGACGCCCACCACAGGGAATCCACATGCTCCGCAAACTAACGGTATGTCTGCTCGTCGTCCTGTTGGTGGGTTGCCTGCCGCCGCGCATCGATCCGACCATGGTCTCGGCGCCGCAAAGCGATTCCTCGGTCGACAGCAAGGGCTGAACCGTACAGCGGCGGGCGGGTCGAATTAAGCCCGAGTTCAACGCATCGGGCCGAAGCTGAGACCCTAAAACCAGGGGGTCTGACATGATCCGCAAGCTCATCGTTCCGCTCATCGCCGCCGGCCTGCTGGCCGGTTGCGTGTCCGACTACGCCTATCGCGGCGGCGGGGGTGCCGGCTCGTATTACTACGGCCGCCCCAGCGTCGACTACGGCTACTACGGCCAGAACTACGGTTACGGCTATTACCCGTACGGCGATGCCTATCGCTATCGCAACTACGGTTACCCGGGCTACTACGGCGGCGGTTATGGCTACCCGGGTTACTACCCGCAGCCCTACCCGCGCTATTACTACCCGAACCACCGCCCGCACCGTCCGCCGGGCCACCGCCCGCCGCAGACCAACCAGCCCTCGCGCGGCATTCCGTGGCGCGACGCGCACCCGGTCGGTGGCGGCGCCTGGGCGCCCAACAACCCTGGCGCCGTTTCCCAGCCGCGCAGCATGCCGCAGCCCCGGGCCATGCCGCAGCCCCGTGCCATGCAGGACGTAATGCGCCCGCGCGCGGACGCGCCCCCGTCGACCCGTCGGGACGGCGGACGGGCCTGGAAGGATGTCGAACGCTGAACGGAATCTAGCCGATGTGAAGGCCGGCCCCGGCAAGACGCTGGATTTGGAATGGCGAGCACTTGCGTTCAGGCGGAAGTGACAGCAATCTACCGCTACTGACCGCTTACGTCGCATTTGGACGTTTTCGGTAAGCAAGGCTTCTATGTCGGCGCCTGGCGAGGAATCACGGATCCCCCCTGTTCCGTCCTTGTCAGGCGTCGGCGCCCATTCCCCCGGATTCCGGGGAAACACGAAAGGCGCGCGTATCCACGCGCGCCTTTTCGTTTTTGATCAATAACTTAGTCGTCCGCCGGCGAGTGCCGCGGCGATGCGTCCAAGGGCGACCGGCGCTGCCGGTGCCGATGCCTGGCCCAAACGACAGGCAATAAAAAGGGGCCGAATGTCCCCCGACATTCGGCCCCCCAGCTTCCCCCGCGAGCGCTTGGCCAGCCCCTGTTCCAATTCCAGCCGGCGTCATGCGCCTGCCCCGCAAGGTGCACTTAGTACCCAAGCATGAAGTGTGCCAAGCCCGGGTGAAGACGGCCGACCCGCCGTCTGGCCTAAAATCTGCGTCCTGAGCGTCGCTTCCGACGACGGTGCGACCGTGGTGCCTTGAACCGATGAACGAATCCTTCTTCCAATACGACGTGATCGTGGTCGGCGGCGGCCACGCCGGCACCGAGGCCGCGCTGGCGTCGGCGCGCGCCGGCGCGCGCACCCTGCTGCTGACCCATTCGGTCGAGACCGTCGGGGCGATGAGCTGCAACCCGGCGATCGGCGGCATCGGCAAGGGCCATCTGGTCAAGGAAATCGATGCCCTCGGCGGGATCATGGCGCGCGCCGCCGACGCCGCCGGCATCCAGTGGCGCCGGCTCAATGCCAGCAAGGGCCCGGCCGTGCGGGCCACACGCTGCCAGGCCGACCGCTCGCTGTATCGCAGCTTCATTCGCCGTGCGGTCGAGGCCCAGCCGAACCTGACCCTGTTCCAGGCCGCGGTCGACGACATCCAGTTCGACGCCGGCCGCGTCACCGGCGTGCTCACCCAGACCGGCCTGCGCTTCGTCGCGCCGGCAGTGGTGCTGACCGCCGGCACCTTCCTCGCCGGCAAGGTCCATGTCGGCCAGACCACCTACGCCGCCGGTCGCGCCGGCGACCCGCCGGCGATCGCCCTGGCCGCGCGCCTGCGCGAAGGCCCGTTCGTGGTCGACCGGCTCAAGACCGGCACGCCGCCGCGCATCGACGGCCGCAGCCTAGATTACGCGGTCATGGAAGAACAGCCGGGCGACGATCCGCGTCCGGTGATGTCCTTCCTGGGCACGCAGGCCGACCATCCGCGTCAGGTGTCGTGCTGGATCACCCACACCTCCGAGCGTACCCACGAGATCATCCGCGGCGCCCTCGACCGCTCGCCGCTGTACACCGGCCAGATCGAAGGCATCGGCCCGCGCTACTGCCCCTCGATCGAGGACAAGGTGGTGCGTTTCGCCGAGAAGGCCAGCCACCAGATCTTCGTCGAGCCCGAAGGCCTGGACGTGGCCGAGATTTACCCGAACGGTATCTCGACCTCGCTGCCGTTCGATGTCCAGCTCGACCTGGTGCGCAGCATCCGCGGCTTCGAGCGCGCCCACATCACCCGCGCCGGCTATGCGATCGAATACGACTTCTTCGACCCGCGCGGGCTCAAGTCCACCCTGGAGACCAAGGCCGTCGCCGGCCTGTTCTTCGCCGGCCAGATCAACGGCACCACCGGTTATGAGGAGGCCGCCGCGCAAGGCCTGCTGGCCGGCGTCAACGCCGCGCGTTTCGTCGCCGGCAACGAGGGCTGGAGCCCGCGCCGCGACGAGGCCTATATCGGTGTGCTGGTCGACGACCTGATCACCCACGGCACCAGCGAGCCCTACCGCATGTTCACCTCGCGCGCCGAGTACCGGCTGCAGTTGCGCGAGGACAACGCCGACCTGCGCCTGACCGAAACCGGCCGCGGGCTTGGCCTGGTGGACGAATCGCGCTGGGCCGCGTTCGCGCGCAAGCGCGAGGCGATCGAGCGCGAGAACGCGCGCCTGGCCTCGGTCTGGGCGGCGCCGAACAACGCGCTCGGCCGCGAGATCGCGCAGACCCTGGGCATCGAGGTCAGCCGCGAAAGCAGCGCCCGCGATCTGCTCAAGCGGCCGGAGATCAACTACGCCCAGCTGATGAGCGTGCCCTCGCTGGGCCCGGCGGTGGCCGAGGCCGAGGTCGCCGAGCAGGTCGAGATCGGGGTCAAGTACGCCGGTTACCTGGACCGCCAGCGCGACGAGATCGAGCGCCAGCAGCGCAACGAGAGCACGCCGATCCCGGGCGAATTCGACTACGCCACGGTGCGCGGCTTGTCGGCGGAAGCGCAGCAGAAACTCGAGCGCGTGCGCCCGCAGACCGTGGGCCAGGCGCAGCGCATCCCCGGCATGACCCCGGCGGCGATCTCGCTGCTGTTGGTGCACCTGACGCGAGCGCGGCGGGCCCGGGTGGCTTGAGACTCTCGGGAATCGGGAATCGGGAATCGGGAATCGGGAATCGGGAATCGGGACTCGGGACTCGGGATTCGGGATTCCCGATTCGGGGTTCCGGATTCGCGGTCGAGTCCGATGACCGGCAAGACGCTCTTGCCGTTCCCCCCTTTGTAGAAGGGGGTAGGGCGGATTTGCTGTTGCTTGTGCCTTCCGCGGCGCCGCCGCTCAATACAGCTTGCGTTCGCTCTTCGCCGGCGGCGACCACTGATACAACCACGTCTCGCTCAGCGCACCGCTGGCGTCCTTGAGGAACAAGCGCATATCGATCTGTTCGGTCGAGTCGCCCTGCGGGACGGCGTCGAACATCACCCGGTAGCCGCCGATCTCGTGCAGCGGCCGGCACGACACGGTTTCGAGTTTGCCCTGGCCGATCTGCAACACCGGCTCGACCGTCGCATTGCGCTTGGCCAGCTCGGCCAACGGGCCGCCGGCGAAGTCGACGGCGAAACGCGAGGAGAAGTAATCGCGTTTGAAGCCGATGCGGCCGCCCAGGCCGGTGCGGGTGGCGACGCAGTGAGCGAGCTTCGGCGTCGCCGGCGGCATCGCGCCCCAGTACAGGCGGTAGCCGAACAGCAGTTCCTGCCCGGGCTGCGGCTTGGCGCGCGGGTTCCAGAACGCGACGATGTTGTCGAAGGATTCGTCGACGGTCGGGATCTCCACCAACTGCACCGAGCCCGCGCCCCAGCCCTGCTTGGGTTCGACCCACAGGCAGGGGCGCTTCTCGTAGAACACGCCGTCGTCCTGGTAATGGTCGAAGTTGCGGTCGCGCTGCAGCAGGCCGAAGCCGCGCGGGTTGTCGTCGGCGAACATGTTGAAACGCAACTGCGTCGGGTTGCACAGCGGGCGCCAGATCCATTCGCCGCTGCCGGTCCACATCGCCAGACCGTCGGTGTCGTGGATCTCCGGACGCCAGTCCCAGTCCATGCGGCGGTCGTTCTCGCCGACCTGGTACATGCTCGTGCACGGGCCCAGGCCCATGCGTTCGATGGTCTTGCGCGGATACAACGCGCAATCGATGTCCATCAACAGCACATCCCCGGGGGTGATCGCGAAGCGGTAGGCGCCGGCGATGCTCGGCGAATCGAGCAGCGCATAGACCACCAAGGTGTCCGACTGCGGGTTCGGGCGTTCCAGCCAGTAGGCGGTGAAATCCGGGAACTCCTCGGCGCGGCCGGTGCCGGTGTCGATGGCCAGGCCGCGCGCCGACTGGCCGTACTGGCCTTCGCCGCCGACCGCGCGGAAATAGCTCGCGCCAAGGAAGGCGGCGAAGTCGCGCTCGGGGTCCTTGCGGGTGTTGAGGCGGAAGCCGGCGAAACCCAGGTCGGCCGGCAGCGGCTTGCCGTCCAGGCCGCTGCGGGCGCGGTCGAACATCGCCGGGTCGTAGACGATCTCGCGGGCCTGGCCTCCGTCGACCTCGTACATGCGCACGGCCGATTTGAAGAACAGGCCGAGGTGGAAGAACTGGCCCAGGAAACGGGTGTCGTCCTGCGCCCATAGGGCGTGGTCGCGGCGGAAACGGATCGACTGGTACTGGTCCCAGTTCATCGCTTCCACCGCCGGCGGCAGGGTGGTGCTGCGCGGCGCGTAGGCGCGTTCGGCGAGCGCGCGGGCCTGGCCCTTGAGCGCGGCGAAATCGAAGGGCCGGGCCGGGCCGAGCTTGGTCGTACCGGGCGCGGCCCAGGCGAGCGCCGGTAACGGCAGGCCGAGAGTGGCCAGGGTGCCGGCCGCGGATTTGAGGAACTGGCGTCGGATCATTGGGGGAAGGCGACGTCGTGGCAACAGGACTGAACATGCTAGCCAATAGCGGCGCGGCGTTGGTTATGCCGGCGTTGAGGCACCGCCTCGCCAGGGAGGACGGCCGGCTTTCGGCTCCTTCTTCCGCGGACTGGAGCGGGTTGGGGCGAGGGCAGCAGAGTCGGCATCGCCACGGCTTCCATCGCCCGGCCACGCCCGCCGAAAACCGCCCGCGGCCGAAGCCTCTTAGAATATCGCCATGCTTCGACTCACCGACCTCCGATTGCCGCTGGACCACCCGGCCAGCGCGCTCACCGACGCCATCCTTGCCCGCCTCGGCATCGCCGCGGACGAACTGACCGCCTACACCATCGCCAAGCGCAGCTACGACGCGCGCAAGCGCGGCGGCATCGTGCTGATCTATTCGATCGACGTGGACACGCCGCGCGAGGCCGAGATCCTGCAGCGCCTGCAGGCCGCCGAAACCGCGGTGCCGGTGGAGGATGCGAAGAAGGGCGCGGGCGACACCGGCAAGGTGCTGCCGACCCCCGACACCGATTACAAATTCGTCGCCCGTACGCCGGAGGCGCTGCCGCTGCGCCCGATCGTGATCGGCATGGGCCCCTGCGGCCTGTTCGCCGGCCTGATCCTGGCGCAGATGGGCTTCCGCCCGATCATCCTGGAACGCGGCAAGGCGGTGCGCGAACGCACCGTCGACACCTTCGGCCTGTGGCGCAAGCGCGTGCTCAATCCGGAGTCGAACGTGCAGTTCGGCGAAGGCGGCGCCGGCACTTTCTCCGACGGCAAGCTCTACAGCCAGATCAGTGACAAGCTGCATCACGGCCGCAAGGTGCTGACCGAGTTCGTCAAGGCCGGCGCGCCGGAGGAAATCCTCTACGTCAGCAAGCCGCATATCGGCACCTTCCGCCTGGTCTCGATGGTCGAGAACATGCGCGAGACCATCGAATCGCTCGGCGGCGAGATCCGTTTCTCGCAGCGGGTCGAGGACGTGCTGATCGAAGACGGGCAGTTGCGCGGCGTGACCCTCGCCGACGGCGGCGAGTTGCGCGCCGATCATGTCGTGTTCGCGGTCGGCCACAGTGCGCGCGACACTTTCGCGATGCTGCACGAGCGCGGCGTGTTCATGGAGGCCAAGCCGTTCTCGATCGGCTTCCGCATCGAGCATCCGCAGTCGCTGATCGACCGCGCCCGCTTCGGGCCGCAAGCCGGCCACGAGATTCTCGGCGCGGCCGACTACAAACTCGTGCATCACTGCCGCAATGGCCGTTCGGTCTACAGCTTCTGCATGTGCCCCGGCGGCACCGTGGTCGCGGCGGCGAGCGAACCCGGGCGGGTGGTCACCAACGGCATGAGCCAGTACTCGCGCAACGAACGCAACGCCAATGCCGCGATCGTGGTCGGCATCACCCCCGAGGACTACAAGGCCTACGACGACAGTGGCAGTCCGCTCGCCGGCATCGCCCTGCAGCGGCACTGGGAGGCGCAGGCCTTCGCCCTGGGCGGCGGCGAATACGAAGCGCCGGGCCAGACCGTCGGCGATTTCCTGGCCGGGCGGCCTTCGACCGCGCTCGGCGCGGTGCAGCCCTCGTACACGCCGGGCGTGCGTCTGAGCGACTTGAGCGCGTCGTTGCCGGATTACGCGATTGCGGCGATACGCGAAGCGCTGCCGGCCTTCGACAAGCAGCTCAAGGGCTTCGCCATGCCCGATGCGATGTTGACCGGCGTGGAGACGCGCACCTCCTCGCCGGTGCGCATCACCCGCGGCCCCGACGGCCACAGCCTCAACACCCGCGGCCTGTTCCCGGCCGGCGAAGGCGCGGGCTATGGCGGCGGCATCCTGTCGGCGGCGGTGGACGGCATCAAGACCGCCGAGGCGGTGGCGCTGAGCATCATGGCCGGCCTCGGCCGAGCCTGAGGCGCGCGCAAAGCGGCGGCGGTCCGATTCTGGTGCGATTCGAGCCCGCAGACCGGATGGTTCGGCCTGGATGAAGCCCTGGGTATTCGGCTCCGCCGAAGTAAAGCGGAGCCCGCCTTCGCGGGAACGACGGTAGGTGGGCTGTGCAATGTTCCTCCCAGCCCGTCATCCCCGCGTAGGCGGGGATCCAGAGACTTCAGCGTTCTGCTTCAGCGAAGCCCTGGCTTCTCGCCCGCGCAGGATCCAAAGATTCCGTGTTTCGTCCCGCCACCGCGTCCTGTCCCCCGATTGCGCAAGCCATGTGCGCAATCGGTCGACCGCGCCCGACGGCGTCCGGCCATGCCGAATGGCAGGGGGCAGGGCGGACGCGATGGGTAGGATGCGGGATCCCGCCCGTGTCGCGTCGCCGGAGTCTTCCATGGTTCGTACGATCCACGCCGTCCTGCCCCTGCTGATCGCCGCGCTCCTGCCGTTCTCGAACGCGGGCGCCCAGACCGTCGCGCCGCGCGACCTGCCTTATCCGGGCACCTTGCAGCTCGACGTCGATGCGACCGACCTGGCGCGGCGCGTACTGCACGTGCGCCAACGCATTCCGGTGCAGCCCGGCGCGCTGACCCTGCTGTTTCCGCAGTGGATCCAGGGCAACCATTCGCCGACCGGGCCGATCGACAAGCTCGCCGGCCTGCGCCTGCGCGGCAACGGCCAGACCATCGCCTGGCAGCGCGATCCGCTCGACGTCTACGCCTTCAAGCTGGTCGTGCCCGAGGGCGTGAGCGAGCTGGAAGCGAGCTTCGACATGCTTACCCCGACCGGCGGCAACCAGGGCCGGGTGGTGATGACCGCGGACATGCTCAACGTGCAATGGAACCAGGTTGCGCTGTATCCGGCCGGGTATTACGCGCGCGGCATCCAGATCGTGCCGAGCCTGAAACTGCCGGCGGGTTGGCAGGCGGGCACCGCGCTCGAGCTCGACTCGCGCCAGGGCGACAGCCTGCGTTACCGCGCGGTGCCGTTCGACACTCTGCTCGATTCGCCGGTCTTCGCCGGGCGCCATTTCAAGCAGATCGATCTGGCTGCCGATGCGAAGACGCCGGTGCGCCTGAACGTGGTCGCCGATGCGGCCAAGTACCTGGAAGCCAAGCCCGAGCAGATCAAGCTGCATCGCGAACTGGTCAGCCAGGCGTTCAAATTGTTCGGCTCGCGTCCGTTCGATCGCTACGATTTCCTGTTCTCGCTGTCGGGCCAGATGAGCGGCATCGGCCTGGAGCATCACCGCTCCAGCGAGAACGGTCTGGACGTCGACTACTTCACCGGTTGGGACGGCGGCAGCGCCATCAACCGCGATCTGCTCGCGCACGAATTCGCCCATTCCTGGAACGGCAAGTACCGTCGCCCGGGCGGTATCGCCGCGCCCAACTTCAATGTCCCGCTCAGCGACAGCCTGCTCTGGGTCTACGAGGGCCAGACCCAGTATTGGGGTTATGTACTGACCGCGCGTTCGGGGTTGTGGAAGCCGGAACTCGCGCGCGAAGCGCTGGCGCAGGTCGCCGCGCGTTACAGCCACGACCGTCCCGGCCTGGCCTGGCGCGCATTGCAAGACACCACCTACGACCCGGTGATCGCCCAGCGCCGGCCCAAGTCGTATGCCAGTTATCAGCTCAGCGAGGATTACTATCAGGGCGGGCAGCTGGTGTGGCTGGCGGTCGACGCCAAGCTGCGCACGCTCAGCGGCGACAAGCGTTCGCTCGACGATTTCGCCCGCGTGTTCTTCGCCGGCGAGAACGGCGACTACCGGGTCAAGCCCTACGAATTCGAGGACGTGGTCGCCGCGCTCAACGGCGTAGCCGCCTTCGACTGGGCCGCGTTCTTGCGCGAGCGCATCGACGGTAACGCGCCGCCGGTCGACGGCCTGGCCGCGAGCGGTTGGAAACTGGTGTTCACCGACACGCCGGGCGAATTCCAGAAACTCGCCGAGGGCGAGCGCAAGGCGGTCGATCTCACCTATTCGCTCGGCATGAGCGTGTCGAACGGCGATTCCTCGGTGAACAGCGTGCGCTGGGACGGCCCGGCCTTCGACGCCGGCATCGCCCCGGGCAACACCGTGCTCGCGGTCAACGGCTATGCGAGCAACGGCGAACGGCTCAAGGACGCGATCACCGCGGCCAAGGACGGTCAGCACCCGATCGAGTTGCTGATCAAGAACGGCGATGCCATCAAGACCGTGCGCATCGACTACCGCGAAGGCCTGAAGTACCCGAAGCTGGAACGCATCGAGGGCACGCCGGATCGTCTGTCGAAGATCTACGCGCCGAAGTAGAGCGATACTTCGTCATCGTCGATGTTCAACAGGAGACCCGGACCATGTACGGATTGATCGGCAAGATGAAAGCCGCCGCCGGCCAGCGCGATGCCCTGATCGCGATCCTGCTCGACGGCATCGATGCCATGCCCGGCTGCCTCAGCTATGTGGTCGCGCGCGACCCCAAGGACGCCGATGCGATCTGGATCAGCGAAGTCTGGGACAGCCAGGACAGTCATCGCGCCTCCTTGGCCTTGCCGTCGGTGCAGGCCGCGATCGCGAAGGCGAAGCCGATCATCGCCGGTTTCGAGGAACACCACGAGACCGAGCCGGTCGGCGGCCACGGTCTGGGCGGCTGACACTGATCAGGTCGAGTCCTGCTTCGTCGGCGCTTCCGCGGTTGGCGTCGCCGCGCGCCGTCGCCACAGCATGCTGCGCAGCACGCCGTCGCGGCGGATCAGGCCGTGGTACAGCGCCGCCGCGGCGTGCAGCAGGATCAAACCGAACAGCGAATACGCCAATACCCGATGCAGCCCGCGCAGGACCGCGAACCAGTCGGCATCGAACGGCGCGATCGCCGGCAGGCGCAGGCTCTCGCTCAGCATGACCGGATAGCCGCCGGCCGAGAGCATCGCCCAGCCGACCAGCGGCAAGGCCAGCATCAACGCGTACAACAGCCAATGCGAGGCCTGCGCGGCGATGCGTTGCAACGCCGGCAGATCGGCCGGCAACGACGGCGGCGCGCGCCACAGGCGCAGGATCAAACGCAGCACCGCCAACACCAGGATCGCCGCGCCGAGCGGCTTGTGCAGCGCCAGCAGCCAGCTGTGGCGCGCCGAGACGCTGGCGACCATACCCACGCCGACGAACAGCATCGTCAGCACCATCGCCGCCATCAGCCAATGCAGCACGCGGGCCGGCCACCAGAACAATTCGGTATCGCGATTCATCGATGTGGTTCCTGTGCGTGAACGGCGGCGCCGCCGGCCTGCTCGGCGGTGCGGCGACGATAGGATTCGGCATAGGCCGACGAGCGCGCCGGCAGCAGCGGGTCGTCGGACCCGGCGATGCCCGCCGGCAGGATCAGCGGATCGAAGTTGATATCGCGGCACGCGCCTTGCGCCTGCGGCTCGCTGCGTTCGAGCACGACGCTGCCCGCGTCGATCTCCGGACGGTCCTGCGGCCAGATGCGGGTCGCATCGGCGGTCGGGTCGTCGGCCTGGCCGAGGGTCACCAGCAGGCGCCAGCGCAGCGGAGCTTGCGCCAGCCGTCGCCTGAGTTCGCTCTCCAGAAGATCCTCGGGCGGCGGCGCGGGCGCGACGCCTTCGGGGCCGTTGTCGGCGACGACACGCCAACGCACCGCGTGGCGAGTGCCTGCGGCATCGACGAAGTAGAACGCGTTGAGACCGTAGTAGGTCTCGGTGGCGTAGCTCGCCGACGGTTTGTGATTCTTGGCCCAGGCGCGGAACGCTGAAGTTTCCGGGTGCGCGGCGAAGAACGCCGCTTGCTTGGCCGGGTCGGGCTTGCCGGTGGCGGGGTCGGGCCGCCCCGCCGCCAGTTGTTCGTAGAACGCTTGCGGCGTGGCGACCGGAAACACCGGCATGCTGTTCATGCCGGTGCGCCACTGCTGGCCGTCGGCCTGGGTCAGGCGCAGGGCGAGGCTGCGGATGGGCACACCGAAATCCGGCGCATGCGGGTTGCCGCCGGGAATCGCGAAGCGGCCGACCAAGGGGGTGCGGCCAGGCGCGAACAAGGCCGCCTTCGAATAGCGGGCGGCCTGGCCGTTGCTGTCGAAATGTCCGATCACGCAGACGCCCTTGGCGTGGTTGCGGCGATAGCCCGGATGCAGGCCGCCGTTGACCTGCAGGCGGTCGACGATGCGCTGCGGAGTAAGACGGTGCGGGTCGAGCCAACCACCGACATAGCCGAACGCGGCGGTGACGCCGGTCACGGCGGCGGCGATCAGGGCCCAGCGTGCGAGCGGGAAGGGCGGTCGAAGGGGGCGGTCGGTCGGGTCTGGCGGTGGCGTGGGCGAGGACATGCGGGCGCTCGGGTTGGGGACGCGGGGCGGGGTTGTGTGGGTACGACGCACGCCGGCGAGGTTTATTCCCGAGCTCGCGGAATAAACTGCGGCCAGCGGCGTCCCACTTAGAGATCCCCCGACCTGCGTCCACGGACCGCTCATGCCCGCCAGCGACCTCGACAGCGCCCTGCGCGAACAGCTGCCCTCATTGCGGCGGTTCGCGCGCTGGCTCGCCCGCGATCCGCATACCGCCGACGACCTGGTCCAGGCCGCGCTGGAACGGGCGATTTCCGGTTGGAGCAAGCGCCGCGACGCGCAGGCGCTGCGGCCGTGGTTGTTCGCGATCGTGTACCGCCAGTTCCTCGATGGCCAACGCCGCTCGCAACGCTATGCCGGTCTGTTGTCGCGGCTCGGCGTATCACAGGACAGCCAGCCGTCGGCCGAGCGCGAAGTCGTCGCCCGCTCGACCCTGGAGGCGATGCAAGGCCTGACGGTCGAGCAACGCAGCCTGCTGCTGTGGGTCTCGGTCGAGGGACTCAGTTACCAGGAGGTCGCCGATATCCTGCAGATACCGATCGGCACGGTCATGTCGCGTTTGTCGCGCGCACGCGACGCCCTGCGCCGGCTCAGCGATGGCGAAACCCCGGTTCCGCCGCTGAGATTGTTGAAGACGCCTTCCGGAGCGAAGTCCACCCCATGACCACGACACCGAGTGAGTACGACCTCCACGCCTATGTCGACGGCTTGCTCGACGGCGAGCGTCGCGAGGCGGTCGAGGATTGGCTCGCGCGCCATCCCGGACGCGCCGCCGAAATACAGGCCTGGCAGCGCGACGCGCAATTGCTGCGCGCGGCGTTGGTGGGCGACGCCTTGGCGCCGCCGGGCGAACTCGATCCGGCGCGCCTGCGCGCGGGTCTCGCACGCAGGCGCAACGCGCGCTACGCGATCGCGGCGACGGTGCTGCTGAGTCTCGGCGCCGGCGGCATCGGCGGATGGCAGATACGCGAATGGCGCGGCCAGGAATCGAATCGCACCGCGGCGGCGTACGCCTCGATGGCGCCGATGGGCGATGCGATCGCGGCGCACCGTTTGTTCGCCTCGCGCCACGATCTGCGGCCCGATCGGGCGGCGCGCGGCGGCGATCTGCAAGGCTGGCTCGATGCGAATTTCCGCGAACCGATGCGCCTGCCCGATCTGAGCGGGGCCGGGTTCCGCCAGGTCGGCGCACGCCTGCTTGCGACTGAACAGGGCGCGGCCGCCCTGGTCGTCTACGAAGACGCCGGCGGTAACGCAATCAGCTTCTATATCCGGCCGCCGGGGCCGCGCCGATACCTGCTGGCGCGCGGCGACCGCCGCGACGGCGACCTGCTCACACAGTACTGGTCGCGCGGGGGGTACAACTATGCGATGGTGAGCAGTGGGGAATCGGCGGATGTCGTCAGGCGCGCGCTGGATGGCGCGATCTGACAGAACTCAGGAAAGGCCATGACGATGATTTCTACGGATATGCAGGAAACGCGCAACGCGTTCGGAACGTTTCTACGCTCGTTGGCGGAAGGCATGGCGACGCAGCAGGACTGGCGCCGCTTCACGATCGCGCACTACCACGATCCCACCCTGGAAGCCGCGCGGATCGAACTGGTCCGCGCCTCGCAGCACGAATCGGAAATGCCGACCGAGTCGTCGAAAGTGCAGGATCTGGCGAGCGAGATCGATCGCCGCTTCAGCAGCTGAAACGCGCTGAACCCCGATCGGCGCGATCAACTTCGCGCGCAACAAAAAGCCCCGCATGCGGGGCTTTTTGTTTGACGCCGGCGAGGCTCAGGCCGCCTGTACGATCCGCAGCGGGTTGCGGTATTCCTTCAGCAACTCGGCCTCGCGCTCCTTGGCCTTGTGCAGGTGCGCTTCCTTGACGTGGCCGTAGCCGCGGATGTGTTCCGGGACGCTGGCGATTTCGGCGGCGAGATCGACATTGCCGCCGTCCAGGGTCGCCAGCAGGCCGGTCACGGTCTGCTCGTAGTCGGCGATCAGCTGGCGCTCCATCTTGCGCTCTTCGGTGTAGCCGAAGATGTCGAGCTTGCTGCCGCGCAGCTTGCGCAACTTCGCCATCCACTTGAACGCGGTGAACACCCAGGGGCCGAATTCCTGCTTGATCAGGCGGCCCTGGTCGTCCTTCTTGGCCAGCAGCGGCGGCGCGAGGTGGAACTTGAGCTTGTAGTCGCCGTCGAACTGCTGCTCCAGCTTGCGCTGGAAATCGCCGCTGGTGTACAGGCGCGCGACTTCGTATTCGTCCTTGTAGGCCATCAGCTTGAACGAATAACGCGCCACCGCCTCGGCCAGATCGGTCGAGCCCGGCGCCTTGGCCTGCTCGGCCGCGCGGACCTTGGCGACGAAGTCGGCGTAACGCTTGGCGTAGCCTGCGTCCTGGTATTCGGTGAGGAAGGCGACGCGGCGCGAGATCAACTCGTCGAGCGAACGCGACAGGCGCAGGTCGTCGAGCGGCAGGAAGGCGACGTTGTCGCTGTCGGCATTCGCAGGCACATGACGCAGTTCGTCTTCGTTGCGGGTCGCGCGCGGGGCCGAGGTCGCACCCCATTCGTTGCCTTCCCATTCGCCCGGCGCCAGGTGCGGCAGGGCGTGCGGCGTCGCTTCGGCGGCGGTCGGTGCGTTGCGCACCAGGCCGGCGGCTTCGGCGACCGCTTTCGGGTCGATCGCGGCCAGGCGGCCCCAGGCGAACGCGGTCTTGTTCATCTCGATCGCGGCGCCGTTGAGCTCGACCGCGCGCATCAGGGCATCGAACGAGATCGGCACCAGTGCGCGCTGCCAGGCGTAGCCGAGGATGAACAGATTGGTCGCGATGGCGTCGCCGAGCAGGGCGGTGGCGAGCTGGGTCGCATCGACCAGCAGCGGCTCTTCGCCGCCCAGCGCCTGGCGCACCGCGGCGACGATGTCGGCGGCGGGGAACTGCATGTCGGGGCGGGTGGTGAAGGTGCCCGGCATCGCTTCGTAGGTGTTGAGCACGACCGCGCTGCGGCCGGCACGCACCTTCGACAGCGCCCAGTAGTCGTTGACCACGACCATGTCGCAGCCGAGCACCAGGTCGGCCTCGCCGGCGGCGATGCGCACGGCGTGGATGTCGGCCGGGGTCTTGGCGATGCGGATGTGGGTGGTGACCGCGCCGCCCTTCTGCGCCAGGCCGGTCTGGTCGAGCACGCTCGCGCCTTTGCCTTCCAGATGGCCGGCCATGCCGAGCAGGGCGCCGATCGTGACCACGCCGGTGCCGCCGACGCCGGTGATGAGGATGTTCCAGGGCGTGTCGAGCGCCGGCAGCTGCGGCGCCGGCAGGTTCTGCAGGCGGTCCTTGGCCGAGGAGCCTTTCTTCTTCTTCAAGCCGCCGCCTTCGACGGTGACGAAGCTCGGGCAGAAGCCGTTGACGCAGGAATAGTCCTTGTTGCAGTTCGACTGGTCGATCTCGCGCTTGCGGCCGAACTCGGTTTCCTTCGGCAGCACCGACACGCAGAACGACTTCTTGCCGCAATCGCCGCAGCCTTCGCAGACCAGGGTGTTGACCATGACCCGCTTCTGCGGGTCGACCATCTTGCCGCGCTTGCGGCGGCGGCGCTTCTCGGTCGCGCAGGTCTGGTCGAAGATCAGCACGCTGGTGCCCTTGACCTCGCGCAGGCGCTTTTGCACTGCGTCGAGTTCCTTGCGGTCATGGAACTCCATGTCGCTGGGGAAGATCTCGCGCTTGTTCCACTTGGCGATGTCGTCCGACAGCAGGACGATGGTGTGCACGCCTTCCGAACGCACCTGGTGGGCGATCTGCGGCACCGACAAGGTGCCGTCGACGGGCTGGCCGCCGGTCATCGCGACCGCGTCGTTGTAGAGGATCTTGTAGGTGATGTTGACGCCGGTGGCGACCGACTGGCGGATCGCCAGCGAGCCGCTGTGGAAATAGGTGCCGTCGCCGAGGTTCTGGAACACGTGTTCGGTGTCGGTGAACGCCGATTGGCCCGACCAGGTCACGCCTTCACCGCCCATATGGGTGAAGGTGTTGGTGTCGCGGTCCATCCAGGTGACCATGTAGTGGCAGCCGATGCCGCCCAGCGCGCGCGAGCCCTCCGGCACCACGGTCGAGGTGTTGTGCGGGCAGCCCGAGCAGTAATGCGGCACGCGCGGGAACGAGGCGCGCGGCAGGGCGAGTTCGCTTTCCTTCTCGGCCATCCAGCGCAGCACGTTTTCCATGTGCTCGGAGTTGTGGAAGCGCTGGATGCGCCGCGCGATCACGCCGGCGATGCGCGCCGGGGTCAGCTCGCCGGTCGAGGGCAGGATCCACTCGCCGCTCTCGTCGTACTTGCCGACGATCGACGGACGGCGCTCACCGTCCCAGTTGTACATCGACTCCTTCATCTGGCTTTCGATGAAGGCGTGCTTCTCCTCGACCACCAGGATGTCGTCGAGGCCGCGCGCGAACGCGCGCAGGCCGACCGGTTCCAGCGGCCAGGTCATGCCGACCTTGTAGACGCGGATGCCGAGGTCGGAGCAGGCGCGTTCGTCCAGGCCCAGGTACTCCAGCGCCTGCAGCACGTCGAGATAGCTCTTGCCGGTGGTGATGATGCCCAGGCGCGCGTTCGGCGAATCGATCACCGTGCGGTCGATGCCGTTGGCGCGGGCGAAGGCCTGCGCGGCCTTGACCGCGTACTGGTGCAGGCGCATTTCCTGGTCCATCGGCGGGTCGGGCCAGCGGATGCTCAGGCCGCCCGGCGGCATGACGAAGTCGTCCGGGGTGACGATCTGCAGCGCCAGCGGATTGACGTCGACCGAGGCCGAGGATTCGACCGTCTCGGCGATGGTCTTGAAGCCGACCCAGCGCCCGGTGAAGCGCGACATGGCCCAGCCGATCAGGCCCATGTCGAGGATGTCCTGCACGCCGGCCGGGTTCAGGATCGGCATCATCGCGCTGGTGAACTCGCCTTCCGAGCCGTGCGGCAGGGTCGAGGAGCGGCAGGCGTGGTCGTCCGCGGCCAGGGCCAGGACGCCGCCGTACTTGCTGGTGCCGGCGGCATTGGCGTGCTTGAACACGTCGCCGGTGCGGTCCACGCCGGGGCCCTTGCCGTACCACATGCCGTACACGCCCTCGACCTTGGCGCCGGGGAACAGGTTGGTCTGCTGGGTGCCCCAGACCATGGTCGCGCCGAGGTCCTCGTTGAGGCCCGGGGTGAACTTCACCCCGGAGGCTTCCAGGTACTTGCGCGCGCGCCATAGCTCCAGGTCGAAGCCGCCCAGCGGCGAACCGCGGTAGCCGGAGATGAAGCCGGCGGTATTGAGGCCGGCGGCCTGGTCGCGCAGCCGCTGCATCAGCGGCAGGCGCACCAGCGCCTGCACGCCGCTCAGGTAGATGCGGCCTTCCTGACGGGTGTACTTGTGATCGAGCGAATAGTCCGGATCGAGGACGCTGTTGGTCAGGTCGGCTGCATTGAGTTGAGATGCAGCCGACGAAGGCGAGCTGAGTTCTGCGGTGCTGGTCATGGGCGGGCTCTCGCGGCGGTGCCGCGGGTTGGCTGGCGGGGCGGGACGGCATCCCGGCCGGGACGGCGGTGGCGCGCCGGGGCCCGAGCAAAGACTCGGAATTATAGCCTTTGGGCCCAATCGCGCCGTGAGCCGGGCGGTGAGCCCGGTCGAGTGTGACGGTCGGCGCGGCCGCCGTGCCGGCGTACCAGGGCGTATTGCCGGGGAGATTGACGGATGCCGCGCCGTTCAGCAGCATCGCGCGGCTTCGAGCCTCGTTGTCGGGCGCCCCTCCGGAGAGCCTGTGGCTCAAGACCTTTACTGCTGGCGCTGCGATCGCGTCGTGCCGATGCTGACCGAACCCGAATGGGAGCGGATGGCGCCGGCCCTCGATGAGGCCGTCGCCGAAGTGCAGCGTTACCGTGTCTCGACGGCGAGCTCGCTGCAGACTGCCTTGGCCCGGCCGCATGGCCGCGGCGCGCTCAAGCTGTATTACCGGATGACCGGGCAGCTCGAAACCAAGCCCGACGCCATCCGTCACCATCGTCTGTCCCTGTACGGGCCGCCGTGCGCGCATTGCGGCAAGCCGCTGCGCACGCCGCGCGCGAGTCACTGCGCCGCTTGCGGCGCGATGCGGGCCGAGGCTGCGGTCGAGTAGGGCCGGATCGGTTCGGATGTCGCGACCGCGTCGATTTCGATGAGCGGATCGCGATGATCGCCGCCGCTGAGCGCTGAGTCGCAAGACACTGCACCGCGTTTGGGAGCCGCATCGCCGAGCAGGTAGAGTTGCGTCATGACCGCCTTCGACCAAGTCGTCCTGTCCACGCAACGCTTGTTGTTGCGACCGCTCGCCGCCGCCGATGCCGGCGCCTTGATGGCGATCTATGCCGATCCCGAGGTGATGCGTTACGGCAGCTCGCCGCCGTGGGATTCGATCGAGAAAGCCGATGCGCAGATCGTCCGCGACCGCGAGGCGATGGCCGCCGGCCACTTCCTCCGCCTCGGCCTGCAGCGGGTCGACGACGGCGCGCTGATCGGCACCTGCACCTTGTTCAATCTCGACCCGCCTTGCCGCCGCGCCGAAATCGGTTATGCCCTGGCCGTGTCGGCCTGGTCGCGCGGTTACATGTGCGAAGCCCTGCCGGCGCTGATCGATTTCGGTTTCGAGGCGATGGACCTCAACCGCATCGAGGCCGACATCGACCCGCGCAACACCGCCTCGACCAAGAGCATCGAGCGACAGGGGTTCGTGCGCGAGGGCTATCTGCGCGAGCGCTGGATCGTGCAGGGCGTATTTTCGGATACGGCTTTGTATGCGTTGTTGCGCAGCGATTGGCAGGCGCAGCGGCGCAAGGTGGCTTCAGGGTAGGAAGCGCGTTGTTTCATGTTCGCGTCGTCGCCCCATGTAACCCCAGGGTAGGAGCGACGCAAGTCGCGACCGCGCTCGTCCACGCGGTCGGCGTGCGAGGCGAGGCCAAGCGACAGAAGTCGTTGCCGTAGATGTTGCCGTTGCCGTTGCCGTTGCTGTTGCTGTTGCTGTGCGCAGCTTCGCGCTCGCGAAGGCAACCGAAGACCCGGAGGGCGGCCTGCATGGATGCAGGCCGTTTTTCATCGGGACAAGGATGTCCCGTATGAAAAATCCCTGCGTCGGCAACGCTCGTGCGGGCTCTTGATTCAAAGAAAAGCATTTTTCTTTGGTTACCTTTCTTTTGTTGCTTATGACAAAAGAAAGTAACCCGCCGCTTTAGTGGCGGAAGCTTTAGGCGTTTGATCTTGGTCTTTGAAAAGCCTGAAGCAGAAGCAAAGCTTCCGTCCGCTGACGCGGCCGGGTTACTTTCTTTTGCTGGCCCAAAAGAAAGATAACCAAAGAAAAGGCCTTCCTTGACGAAGCTCCCCTGCGAGCGCGCAGCCTGCGCCGGGATTTTCCGATAAGACATCCCTGTCTTATCGGAAAACGCCGCACGTCCTGTGCGGCGCCCTCCGGGTCTCCACTTAACCGGTAAAGCGGCAAAGCGGATCAAAATCTCGGCAACGGCAACGGCAACGGCAACGGCAACGGCAACGGCAACGGCAACGGCAACGGTTGGTGGTTCGCGCCCGCTCTTGGGTAGGAGCGACGCAAGTCGCGACCGCGCCGCTTCGGTCTCGCGTCGATATCGACCGCACCCCTCCATGCCCGCGGCGCAGACCGCGATGGCGACCCGGCGCCTTTCGATAAGGTCGGCATAACCAGCGGCCTCGCCGTATGTTTATATGGCGCGTCGGCAACACGGCTCGACCGCAGGAGAACGTTCCGATGGCATCGTCTCAGCCCAATAACCGCCGTACCGTCGCCGCTTACGAAAAATGCGCGCACGACTATGCCGCCTCGGTGTCGCGGCAGCCGTCGGTGGCGGGGGCGGAGGCGCTGCGGCGGCTCGCCGATGCGCTGCCGTCCGGCGACGGCGTGCTGGAGATCGGGTCGGGGCCCGGATGGGATGCGGATTTCCTGGAGGGGCTCGCGGTGCCGGTCCATCGCACCGACGTGACCCGGGCCTTCTGCGAATTCCAGGTGCAGCGCGGCCGCCGGGCCGAGGTGTTCGATCTGCTCACCGACGCAATCGAGGGGCGCTATGCCGGCGTCCTGATGCTGTGCGTGCTGCAGCACTTCGAACGCGGCGATATGGATGGCGTGCTGCGCAAGCTGGCCCAGGCCCTGGTCCCCGAGGGGGCTTTGCTGCTGTCGTACCCGCTGGGCGAAGGCGAGTTCTGGGAGCACGGCGACTCGGGCGACTATCGGGTGGTGCTGTGGTCGGAGGCGGGGCTGGACGAACGTCTGCGTCGTGCGGGCTTCGCGATCGACTGGGCGTCGCGCTTCGACGGCAGGGACGGCCCCTGGCGCACCGTGCTCGCCCGGAGGACGCGATGAGCCGGCGCGCCTGGTGGTTGTTCCTCGCCTTGGGCGTGATCTGGGGTGTGCCCTATCTGTTGATCCGGATCGCCGTCGCCGACGTGTCGCCGGTGTCGGTCGCGTTCGGGCGCACGCTCATCGGCGCGGCGCTGTTGCTGCCGATAGCGGCGGCACGCGGCGCGTTGCGGCCGCTGCTGTCTCACTGGCGGCCCTTGCTCGCATTCACCGTGGTGGAGATCAGCATCCCGTGGTGGTTGCTGGGCTATGCCGAGACCCGCATCAACAGTTCCACCGCCGGTTTGTTGATCGCCACCGTGCCGGTGATGACCGCCGGCCTGATGGCCCTGAGCGGTCACGAGAAGCTGGATGGCCGCCGGCTGGTGGGGCTTACCGTCGGCCTGGCGGGCGTAGGCGCTTTGGTGGGCCTGGACATCGACGTGTCCAACGGTTGGGCGATGGCGGCCGCACTCGCGACCGCATTGGGCTATGCCCTGGGCCCGATCATCATCAGCCGCTACCTGTCCGATGTGCCGCCGTTGGGCGTCATCGCCGCTTCGCTGGCGTTGGCGGCGATGGCCTACCTGCCCTTCATGCTCAGCGCATGGCCGGCGCAGATCACGATCGAGGCGGCCGGAGCGGTAGCGATATTGGGTGTGGTCTGCACCGCGCTGGCGTTCCTGCTGTTTTTCGCACTGATCGCCGAGGCGGGGCCGGCGCGGGCCACCGTCATCACCTATGTCAATCCGCTGGTGGCCTTGCTGTTGGGCGTGACTCTGCTGCACGAGCCGCTCACCTACGGCATGTGCGCAGGCTTCGTGCTGGTGCTGCTGGGCTCGTTCCTGGCCACCACGCGCAGCCCGCCTGGCGAGCCATCGCGTGCCGATCCGATCGAGCAGGGCGACTGAGGGGTGTCGTCGAGTGCATCGCCGACGTACCGCATCGCTGCGGCGGGTTCGGTTCTAGCGACGCGGGCGCGCGGCGGTTACGCCAACCCGCCGATCCAACTGCCGGTCACCCGCAACTCGTCGTCCAACACGACTAAATCGGCGCGATAGCCCGGTGCGATGCGCCCCAGCTCATGCTCCAGGCCGAGGAACTCGGCCGGATAAGTCGATGCCATGCGGCAGGCTTCGTCGAGCGGCAGGCCCAGGCGCTGCACGGTGTTGCGTACCGCGCTGGCCATGTCGAGCGCGGAGCCGGCGAGGGTGCCGGTGGCGGTGGTGCACTTGCCGTCGCGACAGGTCATGGTTTCGCCGTAGAGGACGAAGTCTTCCTGGGTGCCGCCGACCGGCGGCATCGCGTCGGTGACCAGCATGATCTTGCCGCGCGGTTTGGCGGCGATGGCGATGCGCAGCGAGGCGTCGTGGACGTGTTCGCCGTCGACGATCACGCCGCACCAGCTGTGCGGATCTTCGATGCAGGCGCCGACGCCGCCGGGTTCGCGGCTGCCGAGCGGGGTCATGGCGTTGAACAGATGGGTCACGCCGCGCACGCCGTGGGCGAAGGCGTCGCGCAGGCGCTCGTAGTCGGCGGCGGTGTGGCCGGCGCAGACCAGCACGCCGCGCGCGGCCAGCGCCTGCAGGGTGGCGTTGGCGAAGCGTTCGGGCGCGAGGGTGAGCATGGTCTTGCCGACGCCGAGCGAGGCGATCCGGTCGAGTTCTGCCTCGTCCGGGGTGTGGAACTTGTCCGGGTTGTGCACACCCTTGCGCGCGGCGGCGAGGTAGGGGCCTTCGAGATGGATGCCGAGGATGCCCGGTACGCCTTGCTGGATCGCTGCGCGCACGGCGTCGATCGCCGCGACCATCACCTCGACGTCGTCGCTGATCAGGGTCGGCAGCAGGCCGGTGGTGCCGTACTGGCGATGAGCCCCGGCGATGCGACGAATGCCGTCGACCGTGGGCGTGTCGTTGAGCAGCACGTCGCCGCCGCCATTGACCTGGGTGTCGATAAAGCCCGGCACCAGGTACTGGCCGTGCAGGTCGACGGTTTGCGCGCCGCTCGGCGCGGGGCCCGGCAACACCGCGACGATGTGGCCTTCTTCGACGATGACGGTCAGGTCGGACTCGAAGCCGCGCTCGCTGAGCACGCGGCCGTTGACGAACGCGGTGGCGGACATGCTGGGCCTCAGACCGTTTCGGTGACTTTGTTGAGATGCGGCGGCAGGTCCGGGTTGTGCCCGCGCGCCACCGACAAGGCGTTGACCGCCTTGTAGAAGCTCGCCACGGTCAGCAGCGGGGTCAGTGCCGGATGCACCGAGCGCGCGGTCGGCAACACGTCGCCGCCGGGCACGCCCGGCGCGGCCAGCCACACCGGCGCACCGCGCGAGCGGAACTCGCGCGCCACCGCCACCGTGCCGTCGCCGGTGCCGTCGTCCTGGGCGAAGGCGAGCACCGGGAAGCCGGGGCCGACGATCGCCATCGGCCCGTGCCGCACTTCCGCGCTGCTGAAGGCCTCGGCGTGCAGGCCGCAGGTTTCCTTGAACTTGAGCGCGGCTTCCTGGGCTGCGCCGAGGCCGAGGCCGCGGCCGACCACGAACAGGTTGTGCGCATCGACCAGGCCGTCGACCAGCGGCGACCAGTCCTGGCGCCAAGCCTCGCGCAGGCCGTCGGGCAGGGCGTGCACGGCGTTGAACAGGGCGGCGTCGTTGCTCCAGCGCGCGGTCAGTTGCAGCAGCGCGGCCAACGAGCACAGATAGCTCTTGGTCGCCGCGACGCTGGTTTCCGGGCCGGCGTGCAGGCCGAGCACGGTGTCGGCGATCTGCGCCAGGGGCGAGTCGGTCACGTTGACCAGGGCGACGACATGGGCGCCGGCGGCCTTGGCGATCTCGGCGTTACGCACCAGGTCCGGGCTTTTGCCCGATTGCGACACGGTCACGAACAGGGCGCCGTCGAGCTTGGGCTGGATCGCATAGACCGAGCCGACCGAAGGCGAGGCCGAGGCGGTGACCAAGCCAAGCTGGGTCTCGAACAAGTACTTGCCGTAGGTCGCGGCGTGATCGGAACTGCCGCGCGCGCAGGTGACGATGAAGCGCGGCGGATGTTTGTGCAGGCGCTCGGCGAGGTCGTCGACGATGTCGGCGTTGGCGGCGAACTGGCGGGCGACGGCATCGCCGGCTTCCTGCGCCTCGGCGTACATGCGCGTACTGGTGGCGTCGAGCAGGGTGTCTGTGGTCACGGCGTGGGTTCGCTCTGCAGTTCGGCGACGAAGTCGTAAGCGTCGCCGCGGTAGAAGGATCGGGTGAACTCGACGACGCGGCCGTCGTCGAGGAAGGTGCGGCGCTCGATGAACAATCCGGGGGCGCCTTCGGGCAGGTTCATCAGCCGCGCCTGTTCGGCGTCGAAGGCGATCGCGCGCAGCCGTTGCAGGGCGCGGGCCGGCTGGATGCCGAGCTTGGCGAAGGCTTCGTACAGCGAGTTCTCGACGAAGTCGGGATGCGCGATCACCGAAGCTGGCACCACCGTGCGTTCGAGCGCGAGCGCGACGCCGTCGGCGGTGCGCAAGCGGTAATAACGGATCACGCCCGCGCCCGGCGACAGGTTCAAGGCCATCGCTTCTTCCGGCGTGACCTCGCCGAGGCTGCGTTCGAGGAAGGTCGAGCGCGGGTCGAGCCCGCGCGCGCGCAGGTCGTCGGTGAAGCTGGTCAGGCGCGAGAACGATTTGACGATGCGCTCGGCGACGAAGGTGCCGGCGCCCTGGCGCTGCACCAACAGCCCATCGGCCACCAACCCGGCAATGGCCTTGCGCACAGTCACCCGCGACAGGTCGAGCAGCTTGCCGAGCTCGCGTTCGCCCGGCAGGGCCTGGCCGGCGGTCAGTTCGCCGTTTTCGATCGCGTGCTGCAGGGACCGGCGCAGGTGCTGATAGGCCGGCGCGCGTCGGGCGTCGCTCTGGCGGCGGAACTCGCTGACCAAATAGGGCTGCATGGCAAAAAGATACCAGTCGCAGACCACTGGCGGCAACAAGTGTCTGATTCGCCTGCGTAAATGATTGAAAAATGGATAATTTGTCGAAGTGGTATCTTACTGGTATCTTTACTGGTATGGTTCCTAACGAGACCTGTCCGAGCCCGCCCATGAGTGTCTACTCCGTGCCGACCCCCTCCCACGCCCCGCATCTGGCGCCGCTGGCCCCGTTCGACCTGGTGATCTTCGGCGGCACCGGCGACCTGGCCCTGCGCAAGCTCCTGCCCGCCTTGTTCCACCGCTATGTCGACGGCCAGATCGTCGCCGGCACCCGCATCGTCGCGATCGCCCGCGACGAGCGCAGCGACGAGGACTACCGCGGCAAGATCCGCGAGGCGCTGCAGAATTTCGCCGGCGAGCAGGCGCGCGACGGCGACGCCCTCAACGGGTTCCTGGGGCTGCTGTACTACCGCCGTCTCGACCTCAGCTCCGACGCCGGCTGGCCCGAGTTCGCCGCCGAGTTCCCCGACGAAGAGCGCGTCCGCGTGTTCTATCTCGCGGTCGGCCCGGACTTGTTCGGCGTGGTCGGCGACCGCCTGCATTCGCACGGCCTGGTCGGGCCCAAGACCCGGGTCGTGGTCGAGAAGCCGCTCGGCAAGGACGGCGTCAGCGCCGATGCGATCAACAACGCGCTCGGCCGCGTGTTCGCCGAAACCCAGATTTTCCGCATCGACCACTACCTCGGTAAGGAAACGGTGCAGAACCTGACCGCGTTGCGCTTCGGCAACGCCTTGTTCGAGCCGCTGTGGAAGGCCGAGCACATCGACCACGTGCAGATCACCGTCGCCGAGACCGTCGGCGTGGAATCGCGCGCGCCGTACTACGACAAGTCCGGCGCGCTGCGCGACATGGTCCAGAACCATCTGCTGCAGTTGCTGTGCCTAGTCGCGATGGAGCCGCCGTCGTCGCTCGCCGCCGACGCGATCCGCGACGAGAAACTGAAAGTGCTGCGCGCCTTGCGCCCGATCGAGAACGGCAATGCCGCGCAATCCACCGTGCGCGGCCAGTACAAGGCCGGCGCGGTCGACGGACGCGCGGTGCCAGGCTATGCGCAAGAGCTCGGCGCGCAGTCGCTGACCGAAACCTTCGTGGCGATCAAGGCCGAAGTGAAGAACTGGCGCTGGGCCGGGGTGCCGTTCTACCTGCGCACCGGCAAGCGCCTGGCCGAGCGTTCGTCCGAGATCGTGGTGACCTTCCGCCAGGTGCCGCATTCGATCTTCGAAGACCTCACCGAACAAGACCCGTCCAGCCGGCTGGCGCCGAACAAGCTGGTACTGCGTCTGCAGCCCGATGAAGGCGTGAAGCTGTGGCTGATGAACAAGGTGCCCGGCCCCGGCGGTCTGCGCCTGCGCCATGTGCCGCTGGACATGAGCTTCGCCGCGGCCTTCGGCGGGCGTCAGGCCGATGCCTACGAGCGCCTGCTGATGGACGTGGTGCGCGGCAACCCGATGCTGTTCATGCGTCGCGACGAAGTCGACGCGGCCTGGAAATGGATCGACCCGATCCGTGCCGCCTGGGCCGCGAGCGCCGACGCGCCGCGCCCGTACACCGCCGGCAGCTGGGGCCCGAGCGCCGCAGTGGCCTTGATCGAACGCGATGGGAGGACCTGGCATGAAGATGCAGGCTGAGCGACTGAAAGTGATCGAACCCTTGCCCCTGCCGTTGCACGAGCGTCTGTTCGACGATGGCGAGCAGCTCGCGCAAGCGCTGGCGAAACAGGTCGCGGCGGATCTGCGCGGCGCGCTCGCCCGCCACGGCGAAGCCTGCATCGCGCTGTCCGGCGGCAATACGCCGAAGCGCTTCTTCCAGGCCTTGTCGACCCAGACCCTGGACTGGGCGCGGGTGACCGTGCTGCCGATCGACGAGCGCTGGTTGCCGCCGGAGCATCCGCGTTCCAACGAACGGCTGCTGCGCGAATTCCTGTTGCAGCACAACGCCGCCGTCGCGCGTCTGTTGCCGCTGTACCGCCCGACCGAAACCCCGGAAGCGGCGCTGATGCCGGTGCTGACCAAGATCGCCAACGAAGGCCTGCCGCTCGACGTCGCGGTGCTCGGCATGGGCGACGACGGCCACGTGGCCTCATTGTTCCCCGACCTGGGTTACGACAATCCGGCCTTGCGCGAGATCGGCCTGCAACCGCGCGGCCGCGCACCGGTGATGTCGATCCGCACCGCGGCGATGCCGGAGCCGCGCATGACCCTGACCCTGAGCGCGATTTTCACCGCGCCGGCCTTGTACCTGCACATCGAAGGCGAGAAGAAGCGCGCGGTGCTCGACGGCGCGCAGCGCGATCCGCGCAGTGCGCTGCCGATCCGCTCAGTGCTGAGCGGCGCACCGGTCACACCGACCTTGTACTGGAGTCCTTGATCCCGTTGCCTGCATCGTCTGCCCGGCATTTGCTGTTCCCGATTCCCGATTCCCGATTCCCCATTTACGTTTCGCGTTCCGTCTCTCTCGCTCCACCCTTGGAGTCCGCAACACTCTTGGACTCCTCGACAGCCAGGCCCAGGCTCCCTCCCCTCCCAAGCTCAGGCCTTTGCTGTCGCCCCCTTCTTGAGGGGGCTGCGTCCGCTAGGCGGGCGCGGGGGGATTTGCTTTTGCCTTGGCTTCTCAGGAAGGTGTAGGTAGAGCCAATCCCCCTAACCCCCCTTTTTCGAAGGGGGGCACTGGCCGGCGCCATCGCAGGCGCCCCGAACGAATCGAGTACCCGTGAATACCCCTATGCATCCCGTTGTCGCGCAAGTCACGCACCGCATCCAGGAACGCAGCCGCGCGCGCCGCAATGCTTATCTCGCCCGCATCGATGCGGCGCTGAGCAGCGGCCCGCAACGCCGGCGCCTGTCCTGCGGCAACCTCGCTCACGGTTTCGCCGCCTGCGCGGCCGGCGACAAGAGCGCGCTGCGCTCGGGCCATGCGCCCAACCTGGGCATCGTCACCTCGTTCAACGACATGCTCTCGGCGCATCAGCCCTTGGAGCGGTTTCCCGACCTGCTCAAGACCGCCGCGCGCGAGGCCGGTGCGACCGCGCAGGTCGCCGGCGGCGTGCCGGCGATGTGCGACGGCGTCACCCAGGGCCGCGAAGGCATGGAGCTGTCGCTGTTCTCGCGCGACGTCATCGCCATGTCGACCGCGATCGCGCTTTCGCACGACATGTTCGACGCCGCGTTGTACCTGGGCGTGTGCGACAAGATCGTGCCGGGGCTGCTGATCGGCGCACTGCACTTCGGCCACCTGCCGGGCATCTTCGTGCCGGCCGGGCCGATGACCTCGGGCTTGCCGAACGACGAAAAATCGCGGGTGCGCCAGCGTTATGCCACCGGCGACGCTTCGCGCGAAGAATTGCTCGAAGCCGAGGCGCGCAGCTACCACGGCCCCGGCACCTGCACCTTCTACGGCACCGCCAATTCCAACCAGATGCTGATGGAACTGATGGGCCTGCACCTGCCGGGTTCGAGCTTCGTCCATCCCAACACGCCGCTGCGCGACGCACTGACCGCGCAGGCCGCGCAGCGCGCCGCGCAGATCACCGCGCTCGGCGACGACTACCGGCCGATCGGCCGCATCGTCGATGAGCGCGCGATCGTCAACGGCGTGATCGGCCTGCACGCGACCGGCGGTTCGACCAATCACCTGCTGCACCTGATCGCGATGGCCGCTGCGGCCGGGATCGAACTGCGCCTGGAGGATTTCGACGCGCTGTCCTCGGTCGTCCCGCTGCTGGCACGGGTGTATCCGAACGGCAGCGCCGACGTGAACCACTTCCACGCCGCCGGCGGCCTGGCCTATCTGATCGGCGAACTGCTCGACCACGGCCTGCTGCACGGCGACGTCGAAACCGTGGCCGGCCCGGGCCTGGCGCGCTACCGCATCGAGGCACGCCTCGACGACGCTGGCCAAGTCATGCACGTGCCGTCGGCGCCGACCAGCGCCGACACGGCGGTGCTGCGTCCGGTGACCGAACCGTTCCGGGTCGACGGCGGTCTGCGCGTGCTCGACGGCAATCTCGGCACCGCCGCGATCAAGGTCTCGGCCGTGCCCGAGGACCGCTGGACCGTGGAAGCGCCGTGCCGGGTGTTTACCGAACAGCATCAGGTCAAGCAGGCCTTCGAGCAGGGCGAACTCGATCGCGATGTGATCGTGGTCGTGCGTTTCCAGGGCCCGCGCGCGAACGGCATGCCGGAGCTGCACCAGCTCACTCCGACCTTGAGCGTGCTGCAAAAGCGCGGCCATCGCGTCGCTCTGGTCACCGACGGCCGTATGTCCGGCGCGTCCGGTCAGGTGCCGGCGGCGATTCATGTGACCCCGGAAGCCGCCTGCGGCGGCCCGCTGGCGAAGCTGCGCGACGGCGACGTGCTGCGCGTCGATGCGATCGCCGGAACCCTCAGCGTGCTGGCGCCGGCCGATTGGAGCGAGCGGGAAAACGCGGTCGTCGACTTGTCCTCGCACCACGTCGGTCTCGGCCGCGAACTGTTCGCCGCGTTCCGCGACTACGCCGCACCGGCGGACAAGGGCGCCGGCGTGTTCGGCGCGCTGCCGCTGTGATCGTCCACCCGAATTCCTAATTCCCAACCCTGGTCCCTCATGCCCGCTCCCGCACCCACCACTTTCCTGTTCGACCTCGACGGCACCCTCGTCGACAGCGTCTACCAGCACGTGCTCGCCTGGAAGCAGGCGCTCGATGCCGACGGCATTCCGCTGTCGGTGTGGCGCATCCACCGCAAGATCGGCATGAGCGGCGGCTTGTTCACCAACATCCTGCTGCGCGAGACCGGGATCGACATCACCCCCGAGCGCATCGAGCGTCTGCACCGCCTGCATGCCGAGGCCTATGGCCGGCAGGCGACCCAGATCCGTCCGCTGCCGGGCGCGGTCGAGCTGCTCGCTTATCTGACCGAGAATCGGATTCCGTGGGCGATCGCCACCAGCGGCCGCATGGAAACCGCGCGCCATAACCTGGTCGCACTCGGCGTCGATCCCGAGGTCACCCCGGTGATCACCCGCGACATGGTCAAGCACGCCAAGCCCGACCCGGACCTGTTCCTGGCCGCCGCCGACAAACTCGGCGCCGACATCGAACATTCGATCGTGGTCGGCGACAGCATCTGGGATCTGCTCGCCGCGCGTCGCGCGCGTTCGCTCGGCGTGGGTCTGCTGTCGGGTGGCTACGGCCAGGAAGAACTCGAACGCGCCGGCGCGTTCCGTGTCTACGAAGACCCGGCCGACCTGCTCAGGCATATCGACGAAGTGGCTGCGCGCGCTTGAGCGCGAGGCAGCGAACGACAGGAGTGAGGCAATGAGTTCGATGCAGGATCTGCAGGCGCGCGTCGCCGCCGTGTTGGCCCTGGCGCCGGTGGTGCCGGTGTTGGTGATCGATGAATTGAAAGACGCGGTGCCGTTGGCGCGCGCGCTGGTCGCCGGCGGTTTGCCGGCGATCGAGGTGACCCTGCGCACCGCGGTGGCGCTCGACGCGGTACGCGCGATCGCCGCCGAAGTCGAAGGTGCCGCGGTCGGCGTCGGCAGCGTGCGCAAACCGTCCGATTTTACCGATGCGCTCAAGGCCGGCGCGACCTTCGCGGTGTCGCCGGGCAGCGCGCCGGGCCTGATCGCGGCCGCGCGTGACATCGACCTGCCGTGGCTGCCGGGCGTGGCCACCGCTTCGGAAGCGATGGCCTTGTTCGAGCATGGCTACACCCAACTCAAGTTCTTCCCGGCCGAATCGATCGGCGGCGCCACGGCGTTGAAAGCGATCGGCGGCCCGCTGCCGGAACTGCGCTTCTGCGCGACCGGCGGCATCGGCGTGCACAACGCGCACGAATACCTGGCGCTCAAGAACGTGCCTTGCGTGGGCGGGTCCTGGGTGGCGCCTGCGGCGGCGGTAAAGGCCGGCGATTGGGGCAAGGTGGAGGCGCTGGCGCGCGAGGCGGTGGCATTACGCGGTTGATGCGTGGTTTTGTCGGCGACGCTTTTGCCGCCACTGTTGCGACATCTTTCCTGTAGGAGCGACGTGAGTCGCGACCACGGGATGCGCAGAGGTAACGAAGCCGTCGCTATTCGTCGAAGCGACGCGCTTTCGCCAGGGTAGGAGCGGCGCAAGCCGCGACCGCGCTGCGATGGTCTTGCGGCGCCTCCTTCGAGCAAGGTCCGGATCAAACGCCAAAAGCTTCCGCCACTAAAGCGGCGGGTTACTTTCTTTTGTCTAAAGCAACAAAAGTCCGTCTGGATTCCCTTCGGTCAAAGCTAACCAAAGAAGTTGCTTTTCTTTGAGTCAAGGGCCCGCGCGAGCGGTGCATTCGCGGGGATTTTTCATACGGGACATCCCTGTCCCGATGAAAAACGGCGCGCATCCCTGCGCGCCGCCCTCCGGGTCTTCTATTGCCTTCGCTAGCCCGAGACGGCGCACGGCAACCGCAAAATCTTTGCGGGCAACGGCAACGGCAACGGCAACGGCAACGGCCCTGCCAGGATAGGAGCGGCGTCCTGCTGGATTTCCTTCGGTCACAAGCAGCGACCGCGCTACGTCGGTCTTGCTGCGTATCTCCGAAGCAAGATCAAACGCTAAAAGCTTCCGCCACTAAAGCGGCGGGTAACTTTCTTTTGTCTAAAGCAACAAAAGAAAGTCACTGCACTGTCAACGTCTAAGTGCAGCAAACGAGTCGAAAACACTCTGACGAACCTTCGCGGCTAACTCAGGCATGCCCAGCTCACGCAAGAACACCACCGCCGGGAATTGATAGCCCAACGACGCCCGTGGCCGCGTGTTGAACTCATGAGCGATTCGATCCAATTGCCGTTGCGTGTAGCCCGACAGATCGGTGCCCTTCGGAAAATATTGCCGGAGCAGACCGTTGGTGTTCTCGCAGATGCCGCGCTGCCAAGGACTGCTTGGGTCAGCGAAGTAGACCGATACGTTGGTGCGCTGGGTCAATACCCGATGCAGCGCCATCTCCTTGCCCTGGTCGTAGGTCAGCGTCTGCCTCGCCGATAGCGGCAAACGACGCAGCACCCGGCTGAATCCCTCCAGCGCGTCAGCGGCCGTGCAACCACGCATCCGCGCCAGCACCGTGAACAGGGTCTTGCGGTCCACCAGCACGCCGATCGCCGAAGCGTTGCGTGCGCCGACCAGGAAATCGCCTTCCCAGTGGCCGGGCACCAGGCGTTCGGTGGCGGCGGGCGGACGCAGGTGAATACTCTGCACATCCAGCATCCGACCGCGCCGCTCCGGGCCCCGTGCGGACGAATGGCGGGCAGCGCGCTGCTGCTTCAGTAAACGAGTCAGCTCCCGCCGAATGGGGCCACGGGGCATGGCATAAATCGCCGTATAGATGGTCTCGTGCGACACCCGCCACTCCGGTCGGTCAGGATATTCTTCGCGCAGTCCCTGGCTGATCTGACGTGGCGACCAATAACGTGCCAGTCGCCGCTGCACCTCCAGCCACAAGGCACTGTCGGCGCTCAGCTTGCGCTCGCGTCGCGCTCGACGGCGCAAGCGCCGCGCCCGTTCGCCAGCACGAACCGCATCATAGCCTCGCCGGGGTCGACCCAGCGCCGGGGTGGGCCCCGGCGTACGCACCCCATTGCGGGCCAATTCGCGCGACACGCTGCTATCGGCACGCCCCAACATTCGGGCGATAGCGCGGCCGCTATGGCCATGCTGCTTCATGGCCATGAGCACACCGCGTTCTTCGGCGCTGAAGTGGCTGTACTGGGTTCCCATGCGCTGACCTCAAGGGTGGGTGATGCGCTTGAGGTTAGACAGTGCACACCAAAGAAAAATGCTTTTGTTTTGAATCACAGGCCCGCACGAGCGGTGCATTCGCGGGGATTTTTCATACGGGACATCCCTGTCCCGATGAAAAACGGCGCGCATCCCTGCGCGCCGCCCTCCGGGTCTTCTATTGCCTTCGCTAGCCCGAGACGGCGCACGGCAACCGCAAAATCTTTACGGCAACGGCAACGGCAACGGCAACGGCAACGGCAACGGGCAAATCCCTGATCCCCTTTCAAAAAGGGGAAAGAGCAGGGCGATGAGGGAACTTGCGAAGAAGTTGCGGTGGCTTACGGCGTCTGCAGCGGCCGCGGCGGCGCGGTCGAACCACGCACCACCAGGATCGGGCTGAAGCCTTCGTTCGGCGGGACTTCCAAGGGCTGATCCACTTCGCGGCGCAACTCGGCGATCAGGCGATACGCCGCGTGACGGGCGATCTCTTCGGTGGCCTGGCGCGCGGTGGTCAGGGTCGGCCAGGATTGCTTGGAGAACGGGCTGTCTTCGAAGCCGGCGATCGACAGGTCGTAGGGCACGTGCATGCCGCTCGACTTCGCCGCGGCCAGTACGCCGGCGGCGATTTCGTCGTTGCTGCCGAAGATCGCGGTCGGGCGGTCGGGCAGGGCGAACAATCGCCGCGCGCCGCGGAAGCCGTCGTCGAAGGAGTAGTCGCCGGGCAGCACCAGGTTTTCGTCTTCGGCGATGCCGTAGTCGTTGAGCGCCTGGGCATAGCCCTTGTAGCGCTCCCAACTGGAGCGGTGCGATTTGCCGCCCCACAGGAAGCCGATGCGCTGATGGCCGAGCTGGATCAGGTGTTCGGTGATGTCGTAGGCGGCGTCGCGGTCGTCGACCCAGACGCAGGGCGAGCCGTCCTTCGGGTCTTCGGCGGCCGAGACGATGCGCACCAGGCGGATGCCGTGGGCGACCAGTTCGCTGACCAGTTCCATGCGCTCGGACATCGGCGGCGCCAGCACCAGGCCGGCCAGGCGCGCGCCCTGGACCAGGTCGATCAGGTCGGCGGCGAGCAGCGGCGAGGACGAATCGCAGGGGTGGATCTGCAGGCCGTAGCCGGTTTCGCGGCAGGCGGCGAGGACGCCGTTCTGCACGCTGATGATGTAGTACGGGTTCGGGTTGTCGTAGACCACGCCGAGCGCATACGGCTGCGCGCTGCGCAGGCTGCGCGCCGACGGGTCGGGGCGGTAGTCGAGTTCGGCGATCGCTTCGTGGACGCGGGCGCGGGTGCGCGCGCGCACGCCGGATTCGTCGTTGATCACGCGCGAGACGGTCTTCAGCGAGACCTGGGCCAGTTCGGCGACGTCTTTGATGGTGGGTCGGCGCACGGGGTTCTCGCGAGTCAGCGCAAAACCGGCGCTGCTGCGCCGGATGAGGTCCTAGCCTACTCGCCGGGTCAGGGCTTGGGTACCACGGCCAGGGTCAGGCGCGAGATGCACGCCAGCTTGCCGGCCTCGTCCTCGATGCGGATTTCCCAGACCTGGGTGCTGGCGCCGACGTGCACGGGACGCGCGGTGCCGGTGACGGTGCCGCTGCGCACGCCGCGGACGTGATTGGCGTTGATCTCGATGCCGACGCACATCTTGCCTTCCGGCACGCTTAGGTTGGCCGCGCTGCTGCCCAGGGTCTCGGCGAGCAGGACCGAGGCGCCGCCGTGGAGCAGGCCGTAGGGCTGATGGGTGCGGGCGTCGACCGGCATGGTGCCGCGGACGTAATCCGGGCCGATTTCGGTGAAGACGATGCCGAGGGGCTCCATCGCGGTGTTGCGCGAGAGCTGGTTGAGGTCGGCGACGGTGTTGTGGCCGCGGAACAGGGGACGCGCGGCGGAGGGAGCGGTGTCGGAGGCATTCATCGCCTCACGATAGCGGCGATGCCGCGGTCGGACCAGTCGCGAGCGTCGGCTCGCAGGCGTTGCGGGCGTACATCGGATGCTGCGGCGAGGCGATGGAGCGGCGTTCGGGCGGCGCTTGGGCGATTGGCTCGGGCGGTCGGGTGACCCCGGCGTCCTCTAAAAAGCCCGGAACGGCGCGCGTTGAACAGTGGGGACTGTGCGCGCCGGTCCGGGTCGGAAAGAGGAGGGGGAGGTCATCACCGCGTTCGGCCGGCCCATGGACGAACGTCTGCGATCAGGCGAAGCGGAAGCGCGGCTGGACCCAGTTGCTGGCGTAGCTGCGGTTGCTGGCGTAGCCGCTGCTGTTGCCGTAGCCGACGCCGAAATCGCGCTGGCGGTGCAGGTGACGGACGGTCGGGGCGGTCTGGACGGTGGCCGGAGCGGTCGTGGCGGTCGGGGTAACGGTGCGGGCGTTCTGTGCGTTCATGGCGGGCTTCCTGTGTCGTGGGGGGCTGTAGTGACTCGGTGTGTTGGTAAAGTACAACACCTAAACAATCTTGCCTATGTGCTGGAAGTCATGCCCCGGTGTTTCGGGGTGCCCGGTGGGGGTTCCGGGCCCCGGCGGCTGGGCTGCAAGCGCCGGGATTGTTGATAGAGATGTGTTGAGGGGCGCGGAGGTTGCAGTCGCGCACCTATGACTGAAGACCTAGATCAGGGCGCGGATGTGACCAACCGAAGAGGACCGAAACCGGATTGGCTGCGCGCATATCACGAAGACCAGGGCCCTCGGCCATGGCAATGGCCCATGACCCGTTCCGGGCACGAGATAGCGGGGCAGCGGAGAGTACGGGGCGCGCGATTTACGTCGCACGCGCGGAGCGATGGGGACCGCTCCGGCCCAATAAGTCGGTGAGCGCGGCGCGCGGGCTTCAGCAGACCACGAGGTTGAACGCCACGCCGACCGCTTCGCCGGCACCGTTGATCGTCGCGGTGGTCAGGCGCGCATGATTGAACGAGATATCGCTCAGCCAAACGCCCGCCAACCCCAGGTAAACGAAATAGGTCAAACCCACGTAGTCGCCGAACACGACGGTGCGCAGCCAGTCCTGCTGGAACAGATAGAAGCAGGCGGTGATGGCCGCCGCGCCCAGCACCACCAGGGTCGGCAGCAGCAAATGCAGGCCGGCGCGAGGCCGGGTCAGCGTCACCACGCCGAGCAGTCCGAACACCAGCAGATTCGCAGCGCTGAAAATGCGGAACTCGCGGATCAAGGCGTCGGCGACTTGCATGTACTTGGCGCGGATCGCGCGGGTCAGGCGCGTGTCCGAATCCAGCAGGCGCTCGCGCTGCATCTGCAGCGCCGCGGTGGCGCCGGCTTCGATCCGGTCGCGGCAGGCGCAGTCGGGATCGCGCATCTGCGTTGCGATCTCGGCGACCCGGCTTGCAATTGCTGGCCGATCTGCGCGATGCGCGCACGGCTGCGTTCGGACATCCGCGTGGCGATCCGCGACACCGTGCTGTCGTCCAGCGTGTGCAGGGTTTCGCCGACGCGTTGCTCCACTTCGACCCGGATCAGGTCGCGGGCCAACGATTCGATCGCGGTGGGTCGCACGAACGAATAAACGAGCGCGCCGCCGAATGCCAGCACGCCCAATACGCTTACAAGCAACGCGACGATACGCATCGAAAGGCTCCGGTCCATGGGCTTGAATCGTCCCCACTCAGACCCGTGCGGGCCGGGCGAGTTCAATCCGGTGCAGTTGGGGTCGGCCGCTGCGGATCAGTCCCGCAGCGGCGGCGCCCATGGGCGCTCAAGCAGCGCCTGGGTCAGAGAATCGGAGCCAGCCCCGCGCCGAACGCCGTGAACATGCGCGTGGTCAGGCTCTTCACGCCGAGGTTGACCTCGGGGAAATCGCCGACCGGTTTGTAGCAGGCGCGGAAGCCCGGGTCGGTACGGTACAGCGGGCTCGGGCAGTTCGGGCCGGGCACGAATTCGTAGCTGGTCGCGTAACGCACCGGCCACAGGTCGAACAAGGGCAGGTGCTCGGAGACCTTCGCGATCGAATACTCCAGTCCCGAGAACACCGGCGGTTTGTCGCGGCGCGCGATCACCCAGGAGTTGGCCGGAGCGATGTCGCGGCGGATGCTGTCGCCGAGTGCGCGGGCGAAGGCCTCGTCTTCGATCACTACCGCGCTCTCGGTGTTGTAGTGGTCGCCGCGCGGATCGAAGTTGTGGGTGCCGATCACACTGATGCGGTCGTCGATGACCATCGACTTGGCGTGCATGCCGATGCGCACGCCGGCGCGCTTGAGCGGCACCGGTTCGTTGCTGCGGCGGCGCGCATAACGCGTGGCGACGTACTCGCGCGACAGCGGCCGGCGGTACTGGTACGGGTAGGCGACGCTGCTGCGGTCCTGGCGCCGCCACCGCGCCGGCGGCGGTTCCTGCTGCTCGGACAGGCCCGGCAAGCCGAGTGCGGGCAGGGTCGCGCCGGTCGCGGCGATGTCGATCGGCGCGTCGGCCGGGAACGGCTTGTACTCGTAGATGTTGAAGCCGAACTCGCGCAGGTAGCGGCGCTTGTACTTGTACGACAGGGCGTAGGCGATGAAGGCGTCGGTCGCGGCGAGGCTGTTGGTGGAGACGATCACGCGCGGCGCGTCGGGGCGTTCGTGCAGGTCGCTGAACAATTTCTGCGCGGCCTTCGACAGCACCAGGTACGGCGTTTGCAGCATCACTTCCTTGCGCGAATTGGCGATCAGGCTGCGCAGCGAGTCCGACGCCAGCGCGCTGGCGTCGCTGTTCTCGCGATGCTTGTCGGGCGTATCGGAGATGTAGCGCACCTGCCCGACTTCGATGGCGTGGGCGGCGACGCGCTCGCGCACGGTCTCGGCATTGGCGGCATCGTTGAGCATGGCCTGGGCGCGCTTTGGGCGCTCGAATTCGGTCTTCGGCAGGGCCGGCACGCCGTCGGAGATCAGGCGCCGGCCGACGTCGCTGAGGCGTTCGACCGGGACGCTGCGGCGGTCGCTCCAGAACAGTTCGAAGTCGGTGCCCATAACGTCGGCGACCGGGCCGGCGACGAGTACGTCGCGGTCGCGGAAGTTGTATTCGTCGTCCCAGTCGTAATAGTCGTCCTGGTAGTTGCGGCCGCCGGCGATGCCGACCCGGCCGTCGGCGAGCAACAGCTTGGTGTGCATGCGCTGGTTGAGCCGGCGCCAGCAGCAGGCCGCGGCCAGCACGTACTGCGGGTAGGTGATGCGGGCGCGGTGCAGCACCGGGTTGTACAGCCGCACTTCCAGATTGACGTGGGCGCCGGACAGCGCGGCCAGGGTGTCGATGTGGCGCAGCGCCGCGAGCTGGTCCATCAGCAGGCGCACGCGCACGCCGCGGCGTGCGGCGGCGAGCAGTTCGTCGAGCACGAGCTTGCCGGCGTCGTCCTCGTCGTAGATGTAGGTCTGCAGGTCGAGGGTATGGGTGGCGCCGCGGATCAGGTCGATGCGAGCGAGCAGGGCGTCCGGGCCGCGGTCGAGGATCACCGCGTAATGGCGCGGCTGCTCCGGGGTCGAAGCGGCCAGGGCCTTGCTGCCCAGCTCGCGCAGCGGCGAGGGTTGCGCGCAGGCGTCGGCGGCGTCGCAGTCGATCTGGTTGGAGCGCGCCTGCGCGGCGATTTGGCTGGCGCGATCGCGCTGCGCCGGGCTCAGCGTGGCGCAGGCCGACAAGGTCAGGACGAGCAGGGCCGTCAGGCCGCGCGGTACCGCATTCAACGCAAAGACTCCTTTCGTTCCGGAACCCGGCCGTCGGCCGGGCGGCTTTCATTGGAGCGGCCCTCATTGGAGCGGCTCTCGGCCGGCTTGGCTTCGTGGTGCTTGAACACGCCCGGCTTGAGCCGGACCTGCATGGTGAAGCGGACCCGGTCGCCGAGCGCGAGCTGCCAGCCGTCGAGACGGTAGTCGTAGCGGCTGACGCTGCCCTGGGCGATGGCGTCGCAGTCTTCGCCGGGACGGGCGCAGGCCGGCGCGCTGAGCACGAAGGTTTCCATGCGGCTGACCCCGTGCAGGGTCAGTTTGCCGCGCAGGGCACCGCCGGTGCGCACCAGGTCGGGCGCATGCGGTTCGGACAGGAACTCGATGTAGGGATACAGCGGGGCATTGAAGAAGCGCTCGCCGCGGGCGAGGCGGGTGTAGCGCTCGGAGTCGCCGAGCTGCACCGCGGCGGTCGCCAGGCGGATCCGCACCTGATGACGGCCGTCGGCGAGGGTGCTGACCTCGCCGTCGTAACGCGGAAACACGCCGGCGACCTTCTGGCCCCAGCGCGTGCGCAGCTCGAAGCTGAAACGGGTGTGGTCGGGGTCGAACACCTGGAACGTCGGTTGCGCCCAGGCCGGCCAGGCGAACGCGGCCGCGAAGGCGGCACCGGCGACGACCCGACTGCGAAGGCGCCGCCAGCGCGACGGCGCCGGCCGCACCTGGCTCACGGCCACCAAAAAGCGCTGAGCTGGGCCACTCCCGGTTCCAGTCCGGTGCCGACCGGCACGCTCAATACGGCGATCCCGCCCGGCGGCATGCCGCGGTAATCGCCGGACTGGCCGCTGTGCAGCAGCGCGGCCAAGCGTTCCAGGCCCGGGTTGTGGCCGACCAGCATCAGCCGCTCGGCTTCGATGTGGGTGTCGGCCAGGCCGATCAGCGTACCGGGCGTCGCGTCGTAGACCGACGGCTCGATGCGCTGTTCGACATAGCCGATCGCGCCGAGCACGGCTTCCAGGGTCTCGCGGGTTCGCCGCGAGGGCGAGCACAGCACGCAGTCCGGGACCAGTTTGTTCTCGGCGAGCCAGCGGCCGGCGGCCTCGGCTTCGGCCAGGCCTTCGGCGGAGAGGGGGCGGTCGAGGTCGGCCTGGCCTTGGGCGGCCGGCTCGGCGTGGGCGTGGCGGAGCAGGATCAATTCGCGCATGGAGTGGGCAGTTCTGGCGGCGGAGGTGAAAGCGGGGTCGGAAACGACAGGCGCGCGAAGGCTGGACGAATCGTTGCGACGTGCGAAGAGCGACGGTAGGAGGATGCCTGTCGGATCGGAATAAGGGTAGCGTCGGCGCCGACCGCGGCCGACGCGGCGGCGCCTATTTCCGGATCCACTTCAGCAGCGGCTGCCAATCGGCCTGGTGTTCGCGGATCTGTGCGGAGTGGTAGTCGAACAGGCTCTTGCCGAGCGCGGTCATGACCACATAGGCCTGGCTGTCGCGGATCTGCCCGACCACCGGGTAGGGCCATTCGCGCAGCAGCTCGATGGCCTGCTGCGAGGCGTTGGTCCAGGGCTTGAGCTTGTTGCCGACCAGACCGACGCGGAGCTGGCCGCGGCGCACCCGCGGGTGCTGGGCCAGGGTGTCGAGGAAGGGCACGGTCGCTTCGATGTCGAGGGTCGAGGGCTGGATCGGCACCAGCACCGCGTCGGCGATCTCCAGGAAACTTTCCAGATCGTCGGCCATCGCGCCGGCTGGTGCATCGATCACCGTACGTTGGGCGTCGTCGGGCAGGCTCTTGCGCCAGGCCTTGCGGCGGGTGCCGTCGAGCGGCAGGACCGCGCTCTCCAGGACCGAGCGGCGCTCCGCCCAGCGGGTCGAGGACCCCTGGGGATCGGCATCGATCAAGGCCGTGCGCAGGCCATCGAGGGCCGCCTGGGCGGCAAGGTGGGTGGCGATCGTGGTCTTGCCGACGCCGCCCTTCGAACTGGCCACCAGCACGGTCTTCATGCGAGCTCCCTCCGGATGGAAACCGCAGCGTACACCGGGGGTGTGGCGGGGGCCATCACGGGTTGGTTCGATCCGCGGCCGAATGTCGGCTCGCGGCAGGCGGTCACGACCGCCTTGTGATCAGCCCGGCTTCCGATTAGCTCAGGGCGATGCGCGCCCACAACGGCAAGGTCAGCAGCGACAGCAGCAGGCCGTAACCGACCATCGCCGCGGCCAGGCGCGGGGCGAGTTGGTGGGCGATGGCCAGGGCGCCGGCGGTGACCATCGGCGGCATCGCCGATTCGAGCACGGTGGTGCGGGCCATCGCGCCGTGCAGGCCGAGCAGCGGCACCAGGGCCCAGGCCAGGGCCGGCATCAGCGCCAATTTCAGCGCCAGGCCAGACAGCAGCGGCTTGAGTTCGTCGCGCGGCAGGGCCAGCTTCACCGACAGGCCGATGGTCAGCATCGCCAGGGGCAACAGGGCGTCGGACAGGCGTTGCAGGCCGCCGGCGATCCAGCCCGGCGGCTCGACCGGCATCACCGTGAAGCCGATCGACAAGGCCCACAGCGGCGGGAAGCGCACGATCCGGCGCAGCATGTCGGCGGCGCTGGGCCGCTGGTCGCCGCCGTAGCGCGCCAGCACCCACAGGCCGAAGGTCGACAGCATCAGGAAGGCGCCGAACTGGTCGTAGACCACCGCATACGGCAAGGCGTCTTCGCCGATCAGGGCGCGGGTCAGCGGGTAACCGAGAAAGCTGGTGTTGCCGAGGGCGACGGTGAGCAGCAGCACCGCATGCTCGTCGCGACGGAACTTCAACCAGCGCGACAACGCGCCGACGCAGGGCACGGTCGCGGCCAGCAGCAGCCACGGCACCGCGGCGATGCCGAGCAAGGCCGGCTCCAGGTGCAGGCGCGGCGCGTAGCGCAACACCGCCGCCGGCAGGCAGACGTAGAGCACGACCAGGTTCAAGGTCTGCGCGGCGTTGTCGGGCAACACGCGCGAGCGCTGGAACAGGTAACCCAGCGCCAGCATGGCCAGCACCAGGGCGAAGGCGTCGAAAGCCATGGATGGGACCGCGAACGTCGGACGGTAGGGCATGGTCGCGGTTGCGCGGCGCGGGCTCAAGACGGCTTTCGGGTTAGACGAGGGTGGCGGGCGGTTTGCCTGGTGAGATGGGTTGGAAGCAAGAGCAAGAGCAAATCCCCCCTGGCCCTCTTTTCCAAAGGGGGGAAGTGCATCGGGTGGGGCGCGCAGGGCTCGCGTTCGATGCGTGCTTGCTGCGGTGGTGTCGGCGGTTGCCCCCTCTGGCAAAGGGGCGGTGCCCGCGCAGCGGGCGCGGGGGATTTGCTCTCGCTTTTAGGAAGCCGCCCATCCGCGCGCCGTATCATGTCGCGTCCACGGAAGAACGGCCCCATGAGCGAACTGCAAGACCTGACGGCGCTGATCCGCGCCAACACCGCATTGATCGTGATCGAGACCCGCGACGAGTCGCGGGTGATCGAGCTGTTCCGCCAGGTGCTGATGAACGTGTGGCGGGCGCTGTACCGCTGGTCGATCACCGAAGGCCTGCGCCGGGTCGATTTCGACCGCGACGACGAAGAGACCGAGGTCGCGCCGGACATCTCCAACACCTTGCAGTCGATCCGCGACGCCGACCAGCGCGGCATCTACCTGATGTTCGATGCGCACCCTTACCTGGGCTACGCCAGCACTCAGCGCCAGTTGCGCGAGATCGTCCAGCGCCGCGGTTGCCAGCCGCACGTGCTGGTGTTGATCGGACACAAGGTGGAGTTGCCGCCGGACCTGGAATCGCTGGCGGTGCGCCACCGGCCGAGCCTGCCGGACGCCAATGCCCTGCTCAAGCTGGTGCGCGAGGAAGCCGAGAACTACATGCGCGAGCACGGCGGGCGTCGGGTCGAAAGCGATGCCGACGTGGTCAAGCAGATCGTGCGCAACCTGCAGGGCCTGGACCCGGTCGACGCGCGGAGGATCGCGCGCCACCTGATCTTCCGCGACGGCGCCATCGGCCCGGACGACCTGCCCGAGCTGGCCAAGCTCAAGTTCGAGCTGCTCAACCGTTCCGGCCACCTGCATTACGAATACGACAGTGCGCGCATGAGCGAGGTCGCCGGCGCGCGCCGGATCAAGCGCTGGATCGAACAGCGCCGCGGCGTGTTCGTCAGCGGCGATGCGCCGCCGGGGCTCGACCCGCCGAAGGGCATCCTGCTGCTCGGCGTACAGGGCTGCGGCAAGTCGATGATCGCCAAGGCGGTTGCGGCCGGCTTCGGCGTGCCGCTGGTGCGCCTGGACTTCGGCACCCTGTACGACAAGTTCCACGGCGAGACCGAGAAAAACCTGCGCGCGGCGCTGAGTTCGGCCGAGCAGTTGTCGCCGGCGGTGCTGTGGATCGACGAGATCGAGAAAGGTCTGGCCGGCGACGGCGGCGACAGCGACGGCGGAGTGTCGCGGCGCGTGCTCGGTTATCTGCTGACCTGGATGGCCGAGCGCAAGTCGCGGCTGTTCCTGGTCGCCACCGCCAACCAGATCGAGGCCCTGCCGCCGGAACTGTTGCGCAAGGGCCGTTTCGACGAGATCTTCTTCGTCGACCTGCCGGTCGCCGAGGTGCGCGAGGAATTGTTCGCCAGCCATCTGCGCAAGCGCGCGCTGAAGCCGGAAGGGTTCGATCTGGCCGGGCTCGCCCAGGCCAGCGACGGTTTTTCCGGCGCCGAGATCGAGCAGGCCATCGTCGCGGCGATGTACGCCGCGCATGCGGCGAACACGCCCTTGGCGGATTTCCAGTTGCGCGCCGAGCTCAAGCAGACCCGGCCCTTGTCGGTATTGATGGGTGAACAAGTCACCGCTCTGCGCGAATGGGCGCGTGGGCGCACGGTCGCGGCGGACTGAGGGGGCTGGCAAGGACCACGAGGGGCGGCGATGCGTTTGTTAGTAATCGATTGGTGCAGGCACTGGCAAGGCGCGCAGCGACAGCGGCCGCAGGCGCATCGGTTCGCGCTCGATCATCCGAAGCTCGCCTTCGCCTTGATCGTCGGCCTGGGCAACGGCAATTACGAGGAGGCCTGCGTCGAAGCGGATTCGCCGCAGGCGCTCGAGGGCTGGCGGGCTATGCTGATCCAGGTCGGCAGCGCCGTACCGGTCGAGCCCGACGCGGCGATGCGCGCCTCGCGCATGTATCGCCCCGGCTACGACGCCTACGATCAGGCCGGCAATTGGTTCTTCGTCAATCCGCGGCCGCGGCCGGAACTGTTCCAGGACGGCCCCGAATACGAAGGTTATCTGGCCGAGTTCGCGCGACCGGAGGACGAGGCGCGGTACTCGCCGCCGCAGACGCCATCAAGGCTTCGTCCTGGCATTGTGGCCGCGGCGCCTACGCCGGCAGCGCCGCGCAGCGGTTCACGGCGCGCGCTCGGAATCGCGGTGTTGATGGTCGCGGCGGTCGTCGCCGCGATGGTCTTGCTGCGCGGCTTCGCGGCGAGCGCTTGACCGGTCCACCGATCAAGCGCCGGCCGCCGCTTCAGTCGCGGCGTTTCACGTACACCCACGCGCGCCGCCCCGACGCCAACTCGGCCTGCACACGTTCGTAGTCGTCCACTTCGTAGGCGTCGGCATGGGCCAGTTCCTCGGCGGTGATCGCGAACACCATGCCTTCGACGCGGTCGTGCGGGTCGCCGCTGGCTTCGAGGATCGGGTGATAGGCCTCGCCGCTGGTGGCGACGACCTGCGCGTCTTCGATCTTCACCATCGTGCGGCGATAACCGACCAAGGCGTCGGCCTCGCCTTGGAGCAGACGGCCGAAGGTGGCCTGCTGCACGCCGGTCTGTTGCAAGGTGCCGTAGGAGAACAAGGATTCGGTGCTTGCGGGGGGCATGCGGACTCCGTTGCGCCGCCTCGCGGCGGCGCGATGCAGAAGCTTATCCGGCGGCGAGCGTCGCCGATTCGCGCACGCTCGGCCAGCGTCGCGCCAGTTGTGCGGCGAACATCTCCGCCGCCGGCGGATATGCGGCGAAGTGCAGGAAGGGTTCGATGAATTCCAGTTCCATCAGGCGGAAGCCGTCGGCGGTCATCACCCCGTCCACGCGCACATAGGCCTGGTCGCGATAGCCCAGGGCGGCCACGGCGTCGAGCGCGTGCCGGGCCGCGGCGAGAATCGCCGGGTCGGGCTCGGTCAAGCTCGCACTGCCGCCGAAATCGGTCTGCACGCGGTAATCGCCGGCGCTGGGTTTCTTGAGCACGGCGTGGCTGTAGTGGCCGTCGAAGAACATCAGCGACCACTCGCCCTCGGCGACGATCTCGGGCATGAACGGCTGCACCAGATAATCGAGATCGCGCGGCAGCGCCGCGAGCAACTCGGCGAAGGCGGCCTCGCCGACCCGGCCGCGCATGGTATGCCAGGCGCCGCCGCTGACCGTGGGCTTGATCACCACGTCCTGGCCGGACATGGGCGCGACCGCCTCGGCGAGCGCATCGCCGGGCGCCGACACGGTCGGGATGATCGCGACATCGCGAGCGGCGAGTTCGAGCAGGTAGCGCTTGTTGCTGTTCCAGCGCAGCAAGGGCAGTTCGTTGGCGATCGGCAGGCCGAGGGTTTCGATCTGGTCGTACCAGGCGAGGAAGTCGTCGTAGTGGCGGAAATAGTCCCAGGTGGTGCGGACCAGGACGGCATCGAAGCGGGTCCAGTCCACCGCCGGGTCGTTCCAGACGCAGGCGACCGGCTCGATGCCGTGCCCGCGCAGGGCGTCGACGAGACCGGCGTCGTCGGGATGGAACTCGGCGTAGACGGTCGAGGTGACCAGGGCGAGCTGGAAGCCGTTCGGCGACGCAGCGCTGATGGCGCCGATCGCGGCACCGGGATGGATGTTCGCGTCGTCGGACGCGGTGTGGGAAACAACGGGCATGACGCCTCCATGATCGGGAGGGCGCCCTTGTCTCGGCATCGCGGATCGAGCGTGGCGGAACGCGTCGGTTCCGTCGCAGCACCCCTCGGTCCGGACTGCGGATGGCCCGGGGGCGATCCGCAACTGGTGCGCGGCGTCGTGGCGACGCCGCGCGAATAGTGTTCGATAGCACGGTCGGCGCTGTCAATCGCGCGGCGATGTTTTTGGGTAGGAGCGGCGCGAGCCGCGACTGCGCCGGTTCATGAGGTTGCGCGGTCGCGACTTGCGTCGCTCCTACCCTTGAAGCCGGCGCCTTCTCAGTAGCCCGCGGCTTGGCCGTCCTTGCGCGATTCGCTGGCGCCGACGTAGCCGCCGTGGGGGTTGACCATGATCGCCTGGTAGCCGCCGTAAGGGCCGTGGGCGAAGCGCACGCTGTGGCCGCGGCGCATCAGCTCGCGCACGGTCTCGTAGCTGAAGCCGGTCTCCAGGTCGAGTTCGCCGCCGTCGCTCATGACCGTGGCCTGGCCGGCCGGTTCGGTGGAACCGTCGTGCTGCAGACGCGGGGCGTCGCCGGCTTCCTGCAGGTTCATGCCGAAGTCGATCAGGTTGATCACGATCTGGGCATGGCCCTGCGGCTGCATCGCCCCGCCCATCACCCCGAACGACAGCCAGGGTTTGCCGTCCTTGGTCACGAACGCGGGGATGATGGTGTGGAACGGCCGCTTGCCCGGCGCGAACGAATTGGGATGGCCTTGCTTGAGCACGAACTGCTCGCCGCGGTCCTGGAAGATGAAGCCCAGGCCCGGCGGTGCCATGCCGCTGCCCATGCCGCGGTAGTTGGACTGGATCAGCGACACCATCATGCCGTCGGCATCGGCGACGGTCATATAGATGGTGTCGCCTTCGTCGAGTTCCTTCGGTGTCGCCGGCTGCACTTCGCGCAGGGCCTTGTCCATCGAGATCAGCTTGCGCCGTTGCGCGGCGTAGTCCTTGGAAATCAATTTCGCGACCGGCGACTTCGAGAACGCCGGGTCGGCGTACCAGCGCGCGCGGTCGGCGAAGGCGAGCTTCTTGGCCTCGGTGAACAGGTGCAGGTGCTCGACGCTGCCGAAGCCGTAGGACTTCAGGTCGTAGGGTTCGAGCAGGTTGAGGATCTGCAGTGCGGCGATGCCCTGGCCGTTCGGCGGCAGTTCCCAGACGTCGTAGCCGCGGTAGTTGGTGCTGACCGGTTCGACCCACTCGCCGCGATGGGCGGCGAGGTCGTCGTAACTCAGGAAACCGTCGTTGGCCTTGAAATAGGCGTCGATGGTGTGGGCGATCTCGCCCTTGTAGAACGCATCGCGCCCGCCCTTCGCGATCTGCTCCAGGGTGCTGGCGAGGTTCGGGTTCTTCCACATCTCGCCGGTGCGCGGGGCGCGGCCGTCGATGGTGAACTGCTCCTTGAAGCCCGGCCACTTCGACAAGCGCGGCACCGAGGCGTTCCAGTAATAGGCGATGACCTCGTGCACCGGATGGCCGTCGCGCGCATAGCGGATCGCCGGCGCCAGGTTCTCGGCCATCGGCTTGCGGCCGAAGCGTTCGTGCAGGGCGAACCAGCCGTCGACGGTGCCGGGTACGGTCACCGGCAGCGGGCCGTGCGGCGGAATGTCCTTGAGCCCGCGCTTTTGGAACTCGGCCAGGGTCAGCGACTTGGGCGAACGGCCCGAGCCGTTGTAGCCGTAGAGCTTCTGGGTTTTCGGGTCCCACACGATCGCGAACAGATCGCCGCCGATGCCGTTGCCGGTCGGCTCCATCAGACCAAGCGCGGCGTTGGCGGCGATGGCGGCATCGACTGCGCTGCCGCCGGCCTTCATCACGTCGAGCGCGATCTGGGTGGTCAGCGGGTGCGAGGTCGCGGCGATCGCGTGCGGGGCATAGACCTCGCTGCGGGTGGCGAAGGCCTTGCCGCTGATGCGGTCGGCGGCGGGGGCGGACAGCGGCAGGCCGAGCGCGCAGGCCAGGGCGAGCAGCGCCAGGCCGCGGCGTGGCGCGGTGATCGGTCGGGACATGCGGGGCCTCTCCAGGTGAACCCCGACCATAACGCAGCCCGGCGACCGCGCGCCTGGGCCGAAGGTTGACCTCCCTCCAACTCCCGCCCCCCTGTTTCGCTCTCGGACTCCCAACTCCCAACTCCCAACTCCCAACTCTCGATTCCCGACTCCCGACTCCCGACTCCCGATTCCCGATTCCCGATTCCCGACTCCCGAGACCTAGGGCTAACCCTAGCTCGGGCACGTACCAGCTGTTTCTGCACAAATCGCGTCCATACGCTGCGTTCAAGTATCCAGGGGGTGGCCGCGATGAGCTTTCCAGAGTTCGACAGTGCGTTCCGTTTCGCCCAGTTGCCGAATCTGATCGATCACCTGCTGCACCCGCAGCCGTCGTCGCAGCCCCTGCCGCAGGACACCGCGCCGCCGCTGACCCTGGCCAGCGCACCGGTCGAGCTGCCGTATTCGCCGCACGCGCCGGTCGACACCGCCTCGCAAGAACCCTTCAGCGAGCAGCTCTACGGCCAGCAGCCGCAGAAGGCCATCGACACCTCGCTGGCCGAGCTGTCCAGCGACGTCTACAAGACCGACGGCGCCGGCACCGCCGGCTGGACCCGGCTCACGCCCGAGCAGTTGCTCGACCTCAAGGGCCCCGACGGCAAGCCCGCCGGTATCGACCCGGCCTCGCTGGAAACCGAGGGCACCGGCTTCCGCGCCGCGGTCTACACCAACAACAACGGCCAGTACGTGGTCGCCTTCGCCGGCACCAACGGCTTCAGTCCGTTCGGCGACGGCGACATCGCCAACGACGTCGGCCAGGGCCTGGGCTTCGACACCAGCCAGTACAAGCAGGCGGTCGCCTTGGCCAAGGAAGCCGAGGCAGCGTTCGGCGACAACGTCGTGTTCACCGGTCACTCGCTCGGCGGCGGCCTGGCCTCGACCGCGGCGCTGGCCACCGGCAACACCGCGGTGACCTTCAACGCCGCCGGCCTCAGCAACGACACCTTGCGCGACCTGGGCTTCAGCCCGCACGACGCGCGCTCGCAGGCCGAGGACGGCCAGATCCGCCGCTACAACGTCGACGGCGATCCGCTGACCGGCGTGCAGCAGAGCGTCGAGGTGCTCAACGGCACGCCCGACGCGGTCGGCTACGAACTCAATCTCAAGCATCCCGAAGGCTGGCCGAACGTGCTCAGCGCGCACGGCGCGGCGACCGTGATCGAGGCGATGAAGACCCAGACCCCGACGCCGACCGAGAGCATCGAAGGCGACGAACTCGGGGTGCTCGACCGCATGGCCGAGACCGGTTCGGAAACCGCGATCGACCTGCTCGGCGACGGCGCCCAGGAGGTCATCGACCTCGGCGTCGACGCCTTCAACGTCGGCTACGACTTCGGCGGCGACCTCGACGGCGTGATCAACAACGAATACGCCGACGGTCGCTATATCGACGGCACCTTCAAGCTCACCGGCGACCTCGCCGAGGGCACGCTGAACCTGGCCGGCGACGTCGGCCGCGGCGGCTTCAACCTGGTCGGCGACGTCGCCGAAGGCAGCGGCGAACTGGCCGGCGGCCTGATTCGCGATCTCGGCGAATACGTCGGCCTCAAGGATGCCGGCGACACCCTCGGCGGTTGGATCGAGGACGGCGGCCAGATCCTCGGCGACGTCGCCGAAGGCGCCGGCGAGCTGACCGAGATCGTGTTCGACGGCCTGGGCACGGCGACCGAGGCCACCCTCGACTTCGCCGGCGATGTCGCCGAAGGCACGGTCAAGGTGTTGGACGACGTCGGCAGCTTCCTCAATCCGTTCGATTGACGGCCCCGGGTTCGACTGACGGCCCTGGGGCGGCCGCGGTGACGGCACGGGCGCGGCCTGTGCGGCGGGCCGCGCCGTCGCGTCTGTGCGTGAACGGCATCGGCTTCTCTTACCCGCCGGCGCGGCTGCGTTACGATCCGGCCATCCGACCACGGTCGTCTTCCAGAGCAGGCGCCTCGTCATGAATCTTCCGCATCTGAACCCGCGTGGCGCGGCCTCGCGCGTGATGGCCGCCGCCATCCTGCTTATGCTGTCGGTCTGCACGGCGTGTGCAGGCCCGGGAAACCGATCGATGCAAGCCAGCGAAGTCTTCCCCGACGTGCGCAGCGCCGAACTGGCCGAGGCCGCGGCCGACGGCAATGCCGCGCGTGTGCGCGAGCTCGCCGCGGCCGGCGCCAACCCGAACGCGCGCGGCGCGAAGGGCACCACGCCGCTGCAGTGGGCGCTGTACCACCACAGCAGCGCCGGCCTGGAGGCCTTGCTGGGGGTCGGCGCCGACCCGGCGGTCGGCAGCGACGACGGCATGACCGTGATGCACTTGGCGGCGATGGCCAACGACCCGCGCTACCTGCGGGTGCTGCTGGAGCGCGGCGCGAACCCGGACACCCCGAACACCGTTACCCAGGCCACCCCGCTTGCGGCGGCGCTGATGGGCGAGCGCGCCGAGAACTTCAAGGCCCTGCTCGCAGCCGGTGCCAAGCCCGACCTGGCCGACCGCATGGGCAACACGCCGCTGCACCAGGCCGCCAAGGTCAACGAATTCGGCCATGCCCTGTCCTTGCTGCAGGCCGGCGCGAGCCCGAACGCCCGCAACGTGCAGGGTGCGAGCTTCCAGCGCTTCATGTTCATGACCCCGGAGAAGGTCCTCAACGGCCAGACCCGTCGCGAGCGCGAAGCGGTGATCGAATGGCTGCGCGAGCACCAGATCCCGATCGAGGATGCGCAGGCGAAGTAGGGCGCTGGGGCGACGGAAACAGCAACAGCAACAGCAACAGCAACTCCCCCGCGCTGCGGAGGCGGTCGACCCCGGTTTTGCGCCGGGCGCCGCCCCCTTTTTCAAAGGGGGGCGAATCAACGCGCTTGTTCGGAAGGTCTTGAGGCGATCGTCGCCGCGGCTGCCGCTGCGGCGGTTGTCGCTATCGCAGCCGCAGCCGCAATTGCTGCCGTTCCCCACTTTTGGAAAAGGGGGGAAGGGGGGATTTGCTCTTCCCGCTCACCGCGGCAGCCGCCGTAAACGCTCCAGCGCGGTTTCCAGTTCGCTGAGCAGCGCCAGCAACGACGCCCAGTCTTCGTTGTGCGCGGCCTGCTCGACCGCCTGCGCGGCTTCGCCGAGTTCGCAGGCGCCGATCAAGGCGGCGGCGCCCTTGATACGGTGGGCCTGACGGCGCACGCCATCCAAATCGCCCTGCGTGCGTGCGGCCTGCAACTCGGCCAAGTCCTGGCGGGTAACGGCGAGGAAGTCGTCGAGCACCTGCGTGGCATCGCCGCCGCTGTCGTTGAGCAGGTGCTGCAGCACCTCGCCGTCGAGCACGCGCGCGCGCTCGTCGCCCGCCAGCACGGGCGAGGTGCCCGGCGGCGGTACGGTGTGCGGCAACCAGCGTTGCAGGCAGGCGGCCAGGCCTGCGACCGCGACCGGCTTGACCAGGTAGTCGTCCATGCCCGCGGCCTGGCAGGCCTCGGCTTCGCCTTTCAATGCCGACGCGGTCAGGGCGACGATGGGGGTGCGCGGCAGGCCGCCGCGCGCTTCTTCTTCGCGCACCGCGCGGGCCAGGCCGTAGCCGTCCAGGCCGGGCATATGCACGTCCGACAACAGCAGTGCATAGCGCCCGCTGCGCCAGCGTTGCAGGCCTTCCTGGCCGCTGCTGGCGGCTTCGCTGGCATACCCGGCCAGGGCGAGCTGGCGCGCGATCACCAGGCGGTTGGTCGGGTGGTCGTCGATCAGCAGGATCAGGCTGCGTTCGCGCTCGGCGCTGGCGAGGTCGGGCAGGGGACGCGCGACCAGCGCCGTCGCCTCCGCGTCGCCGAGGATCGAGGCGCGCAATTCCGAGGCCGGCGCCCGCGTCAGAGCGACGCGCAAGCGCATGGTCGTGCCGACGCCGGGCGCGCTTTCCATGGTGACGTCGCCGCCCATCAGCAGCGCCAGACGCCGGCAGATCGCCAGGCCGAGGCCGGTGCCGCCGTAGCGGCGGGTGGTGTCGCCGTCGGCCTGGCTGAAAGGTTCGAACAAGCGTTGTTGCTGCTCGGCGCCGACGCCGATGCCGGTGTCGCTGACGCGCAGGCACAAGGCATCGCGGGCTTCGTCGTCGCCGTCGGCCAGGGCCGGGCCGAGGTATTCGAGTGCGATCTCGATGCTGCCGTGTTCGGTGAACTTGACCGCGTTGGAAAGGAAATTGCCGAGGATCTGGCGCAGGCGCAGGGCGTCGGCGCGATGCGCCGGGGCCACGCCGGCGTCGATCCGGCAGCTCAAGGCCACGCCGCGGCTGGCGGCGGCGCCGACGAAGCCGGCCATCGTGCTGCGCACCAGCGCCGGCAGGTCGACCGCCTCGGTGACGATCTCCAGGCGTCCGGCCTCGATCTTCGAAAAGTCGAGGATGCCGCCGATGATCTGCAGCAGCGATTGCGACGACTGCTCGATCACGTCGAGGGCGCGGCGTTGCTCGGCGTCCAGGCGCGAATGCGCGAGCACCTCGATCATGCCGGTGACGCCGATCATCGGGGTGCGGATTTCGTGGCTCATCGCCGCCAGGAACGAGGACTTGGCGCGGTTGGCGTCCTGGGCGCGCGCTTCGCTGGCGCGCAGTTCGCGTTCGAGCCGCTTGAGCGCGCTCAGGTCGGCGGCGATCAGCAGCAGGCCCGGTGCGTCTTCGTCTTCGTGGGTGGCCGACACCGCGACCAGCGCCGGCACCCAGGTGCCGTTGCGATGGCGCAGGCGGGTCTCGCGCGGCGCGGCGTTGGCCAGGGCGAGTTCGCGCAAGGCGGTCCAGTCGGCGCGCACCGTCTGTCCGGTCTGCGCGCTCAACTCGCTGGCCAGGGCTTGCAGGGCGCGCGGCTCGAACACCGTGTGCAGGCGCTCGTGGCCGATCACTTCCTCGGCGCTGACCCCGAGCAGGCGTTCGGCGAAAGGATTGACCAGGGTCAGGCAGCCGTCGCCGTCGACGGCGAGGATGGCGATCTGCGCCGAATCCAGCAGCGAACGCTGGAAGCGCTCGCGTTGTTCGAGTTCGGCGCGGGTGCGTTCGTTGCGGATCAGCTGTCCGGTCAGTTCGGTCTCGAAGCCGAGCACGTCGCGGCGCATGTCGATGAAGGCCTGCATGACCGCGCCGAGTTCGCCGGCCGGCAGTTCGCCGGGTTCGGCGGTGTAGTCGTGCTCGCGCATGCGCCGCGCCAGCCAGGTCAGGCGGTCGATGCCGCGCGAGGCGTTGCGCAGGATGCGCCGGCCGATCAACGCCGCGGTGGTCAGGGCGAACAGCGACAGGGCGATGCGGATCAGGCTGACCCACTCGCTGCGGACGATGTCGGCGCGCACCACGCTGTCGGCCTGGACCAGCTTGAGGTCGGACAGCAGTTGCAGGCGTTGGGTCAGCGGGTCGATCGCCGGGTACAGGCGTTTGTCGGCGAATTGGCCCAAGGCGCGGATGTCGCGATGGCGCAGGATCGCGCGCAGCTCGGCCGCGGCGGCGTCGGCGGTGCGGCGGGCCTGCGCGGCGGCGTGCAACTGCGCGCGCTCCTCGGCCGAATGCGGCAAGGCCTGCAGGCGCGGCCAGGCCTGGTCGACGCGGCGCTGGGCGCTGTCGACGCGTTGCAGGCCTTCGTCCCAGTCGACCAGGTAGTTGCGCACGCGGAAGGTGGTGTCGACCACGTCCAGGCCGTAGCCGTCGGACACGGTCTTGATCAGGCGCAGGCCGAGCAGGGCGTCGTCCTGCAAGGTCTGCAGGGTGCGGCGCGCGCGGTACTGCTCGATCTCGTCGATCACCAGCACGCTGGCGCCGGTGAGCAGGAACAGGCCGAACAGCCCCCACAGTTGGTGGCGGATGCTGAAGCGGTCGAGCCAGGCGAACACTGCGCGCCTCAATGTTCGGGCCGGCGCCAGCGGCCGAGCAGGGCCGGCAACTCTTCGCCCGGTACCGCATCGCCGATCAGCCGGCCCTGGGCGATCGCACAGCCCAGTTCGGCCAGCATCTGCCAGTCCTCGACCGTTTCCACGCCTTCGGCGACCGCGTCCAGGCCGAGCTTGCGCGCCAGGTCGAGGCTGGCCTCGACCACCGCGCGCTTGCGCGGCTGTTGGCTGGCGCCGGCGATGAATTCCTGGTCGATCTTCAATTCGGTGAACGGCACCTGCGAGAGTTGCGACAGCGAGGACCAGCCGGTGCCGAAGTCGTCGATCGACAAGCCGAAGCCCTTCAGGCGCAAGCGCGCCAGCACGCCGAGGCCGCGTGCGGCGTCGGCGATCAGCGAACTTTCGGTGAGTTCGAGCACGACCTCGGCCGGGTCGACGCCGGCCTCGCGGACGATGCGCTGATAGCGATCGGCGGCGCCGGCATCGTCGAGGGTCGAGGCGGAGACGTTGACCGACAGTTTCAGGCGCAGCCCGCTGCGGTCCCACTGGCGTTTCCAGCGGCAGGCCTGGGCGAGCATCTGTTCGGTGAGTTCGTCGACCAGGTCGGCGCTTTCCAGCAACGGCAGAAAATGATGCGGCAGGACCACGCGGCCGTCGCCGCGCGTCCAGCGTGCCAGGGCCTCGACGCCGATCGCCCGGCCGTTGCCGAGTTCGACCTGCGGTTGGAACCACGGCACGATCTCGCCGGCGGCCAAGGCCGCGCGCAGGCTGTCGAGGCCGATCTCGCCGGGGTCGTCGTCGGCGACGGTGGCGGCGACCAGTTCCAGGCCGGCCAGGGCCTGGGCGAGTTTGCTCCGGGTCAGCGGTTTGGGCACCGCCTCCAGCACGCGCAGGCCGCAGGCGCGGGCCATGGTCTGGACGGTGTGCAGCAGGGCCGCGTCGAGCGCGCTGACCACCAGGATCGCGCGCGCCAGGTGCTCGCGGGCGAGGTGGTCGATGAATTCGATGCCGTCCATGCCCGGCATGTCCAGATCGACCAGCACCACGTCCGGCACCTGCGCCAGCGAGCGCAGCAAGCGCAGCGCGGAGGCGCCGTCGCCGGCCTCGTGCAGGCGGGCGACGCCGAGTTCGGACAACAGGCGCAGCGCCATGCGGCGTTGGAAGCCGTGGTCTTCGACCACCACAACGCTCAGTAGCGAAAGGGACATCCGATCCTCGGCTGCGACGGCGCATCGACAGACCGACGTCGTCGAGCGAACGCGCGGCTGTGGACGGCCGACTGTAGCCGTGTAAGGAGTCCAACGGAAACAACGGCGACGAACGGTCGCGGTTGCGGTCGTCGCCACGAAAAAGCGGCGCGGCATCACGCCGCGCCGCTGCTTTCGCGCACGCCGGGCGAGGCGCCCGGCACGGCCTTGCGCGGCCTTACGGCCAGCGCGGCGGGTTCTCGGCCCAGGCCTGTCGCACCTGGGCGAGAGTGGCGCGATCGCTGTCGCGCCACGCCGGCAGCAACTCGGCATAACGCGAGCTGTCGCGCCACAGATCCGGCTCGCTGCGCACCGCGGCGGCGTACCACTCCACCGCTTCGTCCTTGCGTCCCAACGACCACAGCGCGACCGCGTAGGTCGGCGGCATCCATGCGGCGCTGACGTTGCGCGCGCCGTGCAGGGTCGCCCAGTACTTGAACGCTTCCTCGTGGGCGCCCAGGTGGTACAGATCCCAGGCGTAGTTCCACATGATCGCGCGCCAGTAGGTGCTGCCGCTGTCGATCTCGCGCAGCGCCCGTCCGTACAACTGGCGGCCCAACTCGACCCGGCCGCCTTCCATGGCCAGGTGCGCGAGCTGCGCGGCCTCGGTCGGCGCGTGCGCCTTGCGTTCGATGATTTTGGCCAGCCGTTCCATGGCGGCGTCGCCGGTCTCTTTGATCGCGACCACCGGTTTGGTGGTCTGAGCGTCGGCGTCGAAGTAGAACTCGCCCGGCTTCGACAGGGCCTGGGCGCCGGCGGAGCCGGATACCACGGCGGCGGCGAGTGCCGCAGCCAACAACAACTTGCGAATAGGCATGTTTGTAGATCCCCCTGGAACCCCTACATGCTAACCGCTGCGATGCACAATCCATGAATCGGCGCACATAATTTATTTGACGCAAGGTGGCGGATCGCCTGTTGCGAGCTGGCCGGATCGTGCCATCGCGACCGGGTCGGCCGTCGGCGCGGGGCATGGATGGGCGGCCGCGGTGTCTGGACGAGCGCTCCGCCGCGGTCGCCGCGGCGGAGCGAAGGGCTTGGCCGGGTCAGTTCGCGGCCGGGCGCAGGGTCACGCGGTCGAGCGCCCACAAGGGGTCGTGGCCGCCGCTGGCGAAGACGAAGCACAGGTCGTGGCGGCCGGCGAGCTTCGGCAGGGTCGCCTGCAGCGTGCTCAGACCGTCCGAACGTTTGGCCTCGGCCAGCGGCAGACGCGCGATCGGTGCGCTCTTGCAGTCGTCGACGCGCACTTCCAGGGCGCCGCCGAGCTCGGCCTTGCGGGTCACGATGTTCTTGGTGTCGTGCCAGAGTTGGAAGTTGTAGGGCACCTGGCCGACCCGGACCTCGATCCGGCCGACCCCGTCGAGGCGGGCGCCTTCGTAGATCCAGCAGGGGTCGATCAGGTTGGTGGTCAGCGAGGCGCGGGCGCCGTCGCCCTTGCCTTCGATCGCGGCGTCGTCCTCCAGGCGCAGGTTGTAGCCCTCGCGGCAAGGGCGCAGGCCGGCGCTGGTGCGGGTGCTCAGGTCGGACAGGTCGCGGGCGCTGAAGCGGCGCGGCGCCGAGATCGCCTTGCCGTCGACGAAGGTGGTCGCCACCAGGTCCAGCGGCAGGGTCGCGGCGAGCGGCTGCGTGTACAGCGGGGCGTCGACGCCAGGGTCCTGGCCGTCGGTGCGGTAGCGGATCTCGCCGAAGCCGGTCTGGTTGCTCAGCGCCAGCTTCGGCGCGGCGCCGTCGGCGCCGTCCTCGACCTTGAACTTGACCGCGTAGGCGACGTCGGAGGCCTTCACGTCCTGGGCGCGGTAGCGCGCCATCTGCGCGGCCAGGCGCTGCTGGAAGTCGTTCCAGTCGATCCGCGCCTGCGGCGACCAGACCACTTCCGACAGCGCATCCAGGCGCGGGTACAAGGCGGTCTGGATGCGCTCGAAGCTGCGCCGGTGCTCGGCCCACAGGTTGGCCTGGGCGCCGAGCACGTGCTTGCTCTGGGCCGCGTCGAGCTCGGCCGGCACCACCGAGAACTGATAGAAGTCGCGCAGGGTGCTGATCGGGAAGCGCCCGCTCGGCTCGTCGTCGCGGTCGCTCTGGACGTAGTCGAGGTAGAGCTGGCGGTCCGGCGCGACGACCACGTCGTGGCCATCGCGCGCGGCCTCGACCGCGCCCTTGGTGCCGCGCCAGGACATCACCGTCGCGCTGGCCGGCAGCTTGCCGCCTTCGAGGATCTCGTCCCAGCCCAGCAGGATGCGGTCGTGCTTCTGCAGATGGCCGGCGATGCGGCCGACGAACCAGCTCTGCAGCGCCATCTCGTCCTTGAGGCCGAGCGACTTGATCTTGGCCTGCACGTTCGGCGAGGCGATCCACTGGTCCTTGGCCGCTTCGTCGCCGCCGATGTGGATGTAGCGGGAGGGGAACAGGCCGACGACTTCGTCGAGGACGTTTTCGAGGAAGCCGAAAGTGGAATCGTCGACGCCGTACAGGTAGGTGTGCACGCCCCAGTCCGGCGACACCGGCGGCGCCTTGCGCACGACGTCGGTGACGCCGAGTTCCGGGTAGGCGGCGATCGCCGATTGCGCGTGGCCGGGCATTTCGATTTCGGGGACCACGGTGATGTGGCGCTCGGCGGCGTAGCGCACGACGTCGCGGATCTGTTCCTGGGTGTAATAGCCGCAATAAGGTTTCGGCTTGCCCTCGGCATCGCGGCCGGCGGCGCCGGCGAGGATGCGGCAACCGCCGACCTCGGTCAGGCGCGGGTACTTCTTGATCTCCACGCGCCAGCCCTGGTCGTCGGTGAGATGCCAGTGGAAGGTATTGAGCTTGTGCAGCGCCATCTGGTCGATGACCGACTTGACCTCGTCGACGCTGCGGAAGTGGCGGGCGACATCGAGCATCAGGCCGCGCCAGACGAAACGCGGGGCGTCGTCGATGCGCTGCGCGGCGATGCTCGCCGCGCCTTTGCCGCCGTCGGCGGTGGCCAGTTGCCACAACGTGACCGCGCCGTAGAACAGGCCGGCGGCGGCGCGCGCCTGCACGCGTACGCCGTCGCGGCCGATGTCGAGGGTATAGGCCTCGTCGCCGGCGGCGGACTTGGGATCCAGCGCGAACACGATCGCATCGGCGCCGGCCTTGCCGCCGCTGTCGATGCTCGGCGCGAAGCCGCGCAACTGCCGCACGCGCGCGGCGAAATCCTCGGCGACGCGACGCGCGGCCGCATCGTCGGCGGCGACGACCAGGCGGGTCTGCGGCCCGAACACGAACCGCCCTTCGCCGGCGACGACTTGCGCCGGACGCGGGATCACCGCGCTCGCATGCGCGGCGATCGCCGGCTCGGCGCCGCTCGCGGCGGTGGAGGTGGCGTCGGCTGAGCTGGAGCTGGCTGAGGTAGAGCCGGCCGGCGAGGTCGTGTTCTGGCAGGCGGCCAGTCCGATCGCCGCGGCGCTGGCCAGGGCCAGGTTCCAGGCGGTACGCGTTTTCATCGTTGCGCTGCTCCGTTCGTGGCCGGCGTGCGTGGGGCGCGCGCCGGCGGTGTCAGTGTGCGGTGCTCAATGCGGCGAAGCCCGGCAGGGTAAGTGCCGGGCTTCGGATGCGACGCGCCGACGGGATCGTGGCGATCCCGGCGACGTTGCCACGCGTCCGGCCTTGCGGCCGGCGCGTGCCGGTTGCGGTGCGGATCAGAAGTTGAACCGGAACGCGGCCATGTAGCGGCGGCCGCTGTGGTAGGTACCGACCGGCTTGCTCTTGCTGCCGGAGTACTGCACGTATTCCTCGTCGAGGATGTTCATCGCGTCGAACGACAAGGCCATGTTCTCGTTGAACTTCCAACCTACGCTGGCGCCGAGTTCCGAGTAGGCGTCCACGCTCGCCGGCGCCGCGCCGGCCACGTAACCGCCGGCCAGGTAATGGCTGCGCCAGTTGTACGACAGGCGTAACGTCAGCGGGCCGTTCTCGTAGTACGGGCTGATCGCGACGCTGTCGCGCGACTGGTACGGCAACGGGTCGCCGGTGTTGTTTTCGCCGTCGGCGTAGGTGTAGTTCGCGGTCAGGCCGAAGCCGGTGTCGGCGAACGGCTGCTGGTAGCTGACGTTGAAACCCTTGACCTTGCCCTTGCCGGCATTGCGCGGGCGCTGGATGTCGTAGTCGCAATAGCCGTCGCTGGTGCAGCCGTGGAAACCGACCAGGGTGGTGTCGAACACGACCCGGTTGGTGTCGCGGATCGAGTTGTACTGGCGTTCGATCCGGGCCGCGCTGTCGATGTAGTTGGAGATGTCCTTGTAGAACACCGACGCCGCCAGCACCGACTGCTCGGCGAAGTACCACTCGGCCGACAGGTTGAAGTTGGTCGACTCGTACGGCGACAGGTCGGCGTTGCCGCCGCTGCCGTTATACGTGGTGTCGTTGAGGAAGGTGTTGTTGACCATCTGGTTGTACGGCGCCCAGGCGATCACCTTGGCCGCGGCGAAACGCAGCAGCACGTCGTTGCCGGTGTCGTAGACCACGTTCAGCGACGGCAGCACGAAGTCTTCCTTCTTCGACTTGGTCTGCCACTTGCTGGCCAGGTTGTCGAGCGAAGGCGCGCCGCCGTAGACGAAGCCGCTGGCGTCGGTCTTGGATTCGACGTAGCGCAGACCGAAGTTGCCGCGCCAGGCGCCGCTGGCGAAGTCGGCCTGCACATAGGCCGCGGTGTTGGTCTGTTCCAGCGCCCAGGTGTTGTTGAGGAAGCCGGCCGGATCGGGGTTGGCGAAGTTCAGCGGGCTGCCCTTGACCCAGTCGAGCACGTTGCCGCGGCCGACCTGGATGTGGCGTCCGTGGTCGTTGCTGAAACCGCGGATGTCGGTCAGGCCGACGGTGCCGACGTCCGCCAGGGTGCCGCGGTTGACCGGGCCGTAGATGTTGAGCTCGAAGGACTCTTCGTGCTTGGCGCGACGCACGCCGAACTGGAGGTTGTTGAACACGCTGTCGAACTCGACGTTGAAGTCGACCTGTCCGTAGGTGTCCTTGCTCTCGGTCGAGAACACACCGTTGTTGCCCATCCAGCCGTTGACCAGTCCGCCCGACGGACCCCAGTTGGCCGGATTGCGCGCGGCGTCGGGGTTGTCGAAGGTGATGCCGCGGTCGATGTCCCAGCTGAAGCCGCCGTTGTAGACCGGCTCGATGAAGTACTGGGCGAGGTGCTTGTTCTCGGACTTGCTGCGGCCGATCTGGCCCTTGAAGCCCCAGCCCTCGCCGTCGAACGCGGTGCGCAGGTCCAGGCCCTTGGTCTCGACTTCCGACTCGCGCACGTTGTTGTCGTACAGCACCGTGCCGCCGAGCGGATCGGCGTTGGCGTTGGAATGGCCGCTGGTGACCACGCCGTTCTTCGCATCGCCGAGGCGGTTGACCGCTGCGACGGTGCCGTCGTTCCAGGTCAGGAAGCTGTACAGCGACTGGTTGTAGTTGTCGAAGTTTTCCTTGATGTACAGGCCGCTGAGGTTGAACTCCCACTCGTCGCTCGGCTTGAACTGCAGGTTGACCACGGCGCTGTCGCGCTTGCGGTGCTGCTGGAACCAGGCGGCGTTGATCGAGTTCGGCACTTCCGCGTTCGGGTCGAGACCGGCGCGCGCGGCATTGGTGAAGGTGGAGGCCTTGGCGTAGCCGAAGATCTCCAGGCCCTGGCGATCGACCTGCTCTTCGTAGTGCTGCGCGGCGACCGAGACGCCGAAGGTTTCTTCCGGGTTCTTCCAGCTGTACAGCAGCGACGCGCTCGGGCGGCCCTTGCTGCCCTGGTCGCTGTAGTTGTAGCTGACCGAGCCGGCGACCGAGTTGGCGTCCATGTCGAGCGGCTGGCGGGTGTGCATCAACACCGTGCCGCCGAGGCTGCCTTCGGTGATGCGCGCTTCCGACGACTTGATGATCTCCAGGCGGCCGAGGATTTCCGGCGCGAGCAGGGTGTAGTCGAAACCGCGGTTCGGCTGTTCGCCGTACAGCCAGATCGCCTGGGCGACCGGATGGCCGTCGAGGAAGGTCAGGTTGAGGCTGGGGTCGGTGCCGTCGATGCTGACCCGCTCGCCCTGGCCGAAGCGGCGATCGAGGGTGACGCCGGGAATCTGCGACATGGCCTCGGCGACGTTGGTGTTGGCGAACTTGCCGATGTCCTCGGCGGTGATCGCTTCCGACACGGTCACGTTGGCCCGCTTGGTATCCAGCGATTTTTCCAAACTCGCACGGATGCCGGTGACGACGACGGTATCGAGCTCGGTGGCTTCCGACGATGCGGACGGGCTCGTTGCTGCCTGGGTGTCCTGGGTGTCCTGGGCGGCCGCCAGGCCCGGACCGATACAGGTCAGGACCGCGACGATGCTGGCTGACAGGATGCTCTTGCGCGCTTTCATTACTGTTCCTCCCTCGGGCGGTGATGGCTCGGCGATCGACCGGGGAAAGCCGGTTCGTCGCGAAGTCCGGTTTGTCTTGTCTTGTTTGTCTTGGTGCAGCCGGTCGCGGCGACGCCGTTTCCGGTTTCGGTGTTGCCGCCTTCGATGCGAGGCCGCGGTTTCGCGCACGCGCCTTGCGCGCGTGCGCCTGAGGCCTTGCGCCTACTGCGTTTTTTGTTGGCGATTCGCCGGCGCCGTCGCGCCATCGCCGGGTTCGCTTTCTTGCGGGCCCTGCTCGTACTGGCCCGGCTCGTATTGCCCGTGCTCCAGATACCAGCTCGCCGCACCGATCACGCCGAGCCGTTCGTTCTCGATCAACCGCACCGGCACGCGTTCGAGCACCGGACGCATCGCGCCCTTGTCGAGCATGCGGGCGTGGAATTCGCTCTCGGGCACGAAGTCCTTGAGCTGGGGCAGGATGCCGCCGGCGATGAACACCGACTTGGCGCCGCTGATCACGGCCAGATCGCCGATCACGCTGCCGAGCAGCGCGCAGAACGTCAGCACCGCTTCGCGCGCGATCGCTTCGCCGCGACGCGCCGCTTCGGTGATCGCCGCCGGCGCACGCAGCGACGGCTCGACGCCGTTGAACGTGCACAGCGCGCTATACAGGTTGACCAGGCCGGGGCCGGAGACGAAGTACTCGGTCGGCACGTGGGTCTGGCCGCGTTGCTGGGCCAGGCTCAGCATTTCGACTTCGCGCGCATTGCCCGGCGCGAAGGCGGTGTGGCCGGCTTCGGTCGGCAGCACCACGGTGGTCTTGCCGTGCGGAATGCGCACCGCCGCGCCGAGGCCGGTGCCGGGGCCGATCACCAGCACCGGGCCGGGCGTCGACTCGCTGACGCCGGGCGTGAGCAGGGTCGAATCGTTCGGCGCCATGCACTGGGCGGCGTTGGCATTGGCCTGGAAATCGTTGATGACCAGCACCTGGCGCAGGCCGAGCTCGCGGCGCAGTTCCGACAGCGAGATCCGCCACGGCAGGTTGGAATTGATGACCTGGTCGTCGAGCACCACGCCGGCGGAGGCGATCACCACGCGATCGATGCCGACGCCGTTGCTGGCGATGAACTCGGCCAGGATCGCGGCCAGGCTCGGATAGTCCGCGCAGACGTACTTGCGGTGGGCGAGCACGGTCACGGTGGACTCGCCGCCGTTGCCGGCACGGACCAGGCCGACGCGGGTATGGGTACCGCCGACATCGGCGGCGATGAACTGGGGCGTGGCCGTATTCAGCCGGGCGGCCGCGCTCATGCGCAGGCTCCGACGACGGCGTAGGTGATTGCGCCGGCGTGTGTGTTCATGATGCGTCCCCGCAAGGACATCGACGACGTCCCGTTCCGTTCCCACTGCATGCGCCCTCCGCGGCTGCCGGTGTGTTTCCCCTTGGCGGCGCCGAGAGTGCTCTGGGTTTGACAACGTTGTCAACAAGTTCGCGCCAATGTGTCTCCCAGGCCGCAAAACCGTGTTTCGGTGCCCGGAATATTGATGCGCCGCAACATGGTGGCGCGCGCGCAAGATCACGGTTTGGCGGGCTTCTTGGCCTTGCGACTGGTATGCGGGAGCGACTTGTGACAACGTTGGGCCGACGCTTGTCGTGCCGGTCATCCGGATGACCAGCGGGACGTGGCGGGCGGTACCCGCCGCTCTGGGAGGGGAGTCTCATGTCGGTTTCCAACGCCAGCGCTCGGCCGCGTCACCTGGGTTCGATCGCGATCATCGGCGCGCTGTTCTTCGTGTTCGGTTTCGTCACCTGGCTCAACGGCCCGTTGATCACCTTCGTCAAATACCGGTTCGAGTTGAACGACTTCAACGCGTTCCTGGTGCTGACGGTGTTCTACCTGTCGTATCTGTTCCTGGCCTTGCCGGCGTCGAGCATTCTCAAGCGCACCGGCATGAAGAAAGGCATGTCGCTGGGTCTGTTCGTGATGGCGATCGGCGCCTTCGCCTTCGGCGAATTCGTCCTGCGCGGTTCCTACCCGGGCGCGCTCGCCGGACTGTTCACCATCGGCGCGGGCCTGGCGATCCTGCAGACCGCGGCCAATCCCTACATCAGCATCCTCGGCCCGATCGAAGGCGCGGCCCAGCGCATCGCGGTCATGGGCATCTGCAACAAGATCGCCGGCGCGCTGGCGCCGTTCGCGTTCGCGACCCTGGTCCTGGCCGGCATCAACAAATTCGATGCGCAGCTCGCCGCGGCTACGCCGGCCGGGCGCCAAACCCTGCTCGACGAATTCGCCGCGAAAGTGCACGTGCCTTATGTCGCGATGGCCGGCGTGTTGGCGGTGTTGGCGGTGCTGCTGCTGCGCTCGCCGTTGCCGGAAATCCGCGCCGAGGACGTCAACTCGACCCCGGCCGACAGCGGCAGCGGTAGCGGCAAGAAGAGCCTCGCGCATTACCCGCACGTCTGGCTCGGCGCCTTGTGCATCTTCGTCTACGTCGGCGCCGAAGTGATGGCCGGCGATGCGATCGGCACCTACGGCGCGGCCCTGGGCCTGCCGCCGAGCGAAACCAGTTTCTTCACCACCTTCACCCTGATCGCGATGCTGGTCGGCTACCTGGTCGGGCTGGTGGTGATTCCGCGTTTCGTCAGCCAGCAGAAATACCTGGCGGTCTCGGCCGTGCTCGGCATCGTCTTCACCGTCGGCGCGTTCTTCACCAAGGGCTATGTCTCGGTCGGCTTCGTCGCCGCGCTGGGCTTCGCCAACGCGATGATGTGGCCGGCGATCTTCCCGCTCGCGATCGAAGGGTTGGGACGTTTGACCGAGCGCGGTTCGGCCCTGCTGGTGATGGGCATCGCCGGCGGCGCGGTGATCCCGCAGCTGTTCGCCGCGCTCAAGCAGCACTTCGACTTCCAGCTGGTGTTCCTGCTGCTGATGGTGCCCTGCTACCTGTACATCCTGTACTTCGCCAAGGCCGGGCATAAGGTCGGCCTGGCCCATCGCGCGACGGCTTCGGCCACGGCATCGGCCGCGGTCTCGAACTGAGGCCGTTTCGGTCGCGGTTCCCCTTGTGCGCTGGCTCGTACGAGGGGAATCCGGCGGGCTGGGTGTGGGCGTGCCGAACCCCGGCATCGGGTTGCCCGCGCCCCCAACCCCACGCTGGGCGGATTCGGCCAGCCGGCTGAAGCAGCTCCCCACCCCTCTTTGTCGAAGAGGGGTGCAGGCGCCCGGTCTGCCTTCTCAGGCGGGGTGCGGCTGCCGGCCTCCCATCGCCCTCGCGCCCGAACGAGCGGTCAATTTCTCACCGTCGAATCGAAAACCCGCCATCAGTCGCAATCGCCGCTGGCCGCTGCGACGACGCTTCGGTATCGTGCACACAATGAATGCGCCGCCTCCCCACGCCGGCGCGGTCGCGCCTACGGGTGCGTCGACCGCGCGCGCGCTGCGTTACCTGATCCGCGTACCTCTGCTCCTGTGGCATGTGCTCGTGCACCTTCCGCTCGTGCTGTTGCTGACCACGCCCTTGACCACCGGCATTCCCGTCGGCGGCGGCGAAACCCTGGGGCATCGCCTGATCCGCGCCTGGTCGGCCGGGTTGATGCACGTGTTCGGCTTCCGCCTGCGCCGCATCGGCACGCCGCTGCCGGGCGCGACCTTGTTCGTCGCCAACCACGTCAGCTGGATTGACATCGAGACCCTGCACAGCCAGCGCATGATGGGGTTCGTGGCCAAGCGCGAGATCGAGAGCTGGCCGGTGGTCGGTTGGCTGGCGGCGCGCGGCGAGACCATCTTCCACCACCGCGGCAACACCGAATCGCTCGGCGGCGTGCTGCACGAGATGCTCGCGCGCCTGCGCGCCGGGCGCTCGGTCGGCGTGTTTCCCGAAGGCGGCACGCGCGGCGGCGGCGAAATCGGCCCCTTCCATGCGCGCATCTTCCTCGCCGCGGTCGAGGCCAACGTGCCGGTGCAGCCGGTCGCGCTGCGCTACGGCGAGCGCGGCAACGCCCAGTCGGTGGTCGCCTTCCAGGGCAAGGAAAGCTTCTTCGCCAACTTCCTGCGCCTGCTCGGCGAACCCGGCTGTGTCGCCGAGATCCATTTCCTGACCCCGATCGGTCCCGGGCAAGCCGATGGCCGCCGCCGCATCGCCGACCTGGCGCGGCAGCGCATCGTCGAGGCGATGGCGAGCTGAGGCCATGCTGACCGCCGCCGACTACGCGCCTCCACGTTGGCTGAGGAACGCGCACGTCCAGTCGGCGCTGGGTTCCAGCCCGCTGCGGCGGCGCCGCGCCGAGCTACGCTTCGCCCAGATCGGCGCGCAGACCACCGAACACCTGATCGAGGCCGGCGACGGCGTGCGCCTGCACGGCCTGCACAGCGCCGTGCCCGGCACCGCCGCGTGCGGGCTGGTGCTGCTGCTGCACGGCTGGGAAGGCAGCGCCGATTCCAACTACATGCGCCTGACCGCGGCGCAGTTGCTGGCGCGCGGCTTCGAGGTGTTCCGGCTCAATTTCCGCGATCACGGCGACACCCATCACCTCAACGAAGGCCTGTTCCACTCCAACCGCATCGACGAGGTGGTGCAGGCCACGGCCGAGATCGCGCGGCGCTTTCCGTTGCGGCCGCTGTCGGTCGCCGGTTATTCGCTGGGCGGCAACTTCGCCCTGCGCCTGGCCCTGTGCGCCACCGATGCCGGCCTGCCGCTCGCCCATGTCGCCGCGGTCTGCCCGGTGCTCGATCCGGCCCGGACCATGGAGTCGATGGAGTCCGGCCTGCCGCTGTACCTGTGGTACTTCGAGCGCAAATGGCGCGACTCGCTGGCGCGCAAGCGCGCGCTGTTCCCGGCGCTGCACGATTTCGACGACCGTACCTTGGGCCTGAGCATGCGCCCGCTGACCCAGTGGATGGTCGAACGCCACACCGACTTCGGCACCCTCGACCGCTACTTCGACGGCTACTCGATCGCCGGCCAGCGCATGGCCCGCCTGGAGGTGCCGGTGAGCATCCTGATGGCCGCCGACGATCCGGTGATCCCGGTCGCCGGCTTCCAGGAACTGGTCCTGCCCGAGCACGCCCGCGTCGAGATCGCGCCCTGGGGCGGGCATTGCGGCTTCCTCGAGAATGCCCAGCTCGACGGCTTCGCCGAACGCTGGATCGCCGACCGCCTGAGCGCCTGCGCCTCGGCCTGAGGCTGCTGCGCGCGGCAAGCGCCGCCGGGGGCCGGGAAAACCGGCGCGGCCCGCCTACAATTGCCGTTCTTATCCCACCCGAAGCACACGAATGTACGAACCCATCCTCGACGCCCTGCGCCGTGGCGCCACCGCGGAGGCGTTGTCCGCCGCCGAGCAGGCCGTGGCCGCAGACCCGCAAGACGCCGCCGCGCATCGCCTGCACGCCGCCGCGCTGCGTCTGGGCGGCGACCGCGAAGGCGCAGTCGCGGCGATCGACCGCGCGATCGGCCTGAACCCCGAGGATGCGCAACTGCATCTGGAACGCGCCGGCGCGCTGCTCGACGGCCGTCAGCTCGACGAGGCCCAGGCCGCGCTCGCCACCGCGATCGGGCTCGACCCCAATCAGTTCCCGGCCTATATCGTCAAAGCCCACCTCGCGATCGCGCGCGGCGACCTCGACGAAGCCGAGCGCCTCGGCCGTACCGCGGCGCGCATCGCCCCCGGCCATCCGCAGGTCGCCGCCGTTGAAGGTTCGCTGGCGCTGCGCCGCGGCGACAACGACCGCGCCCTGGCGGTGCTCAGCCAGGCCGCCTCGCTGGCGCCGGAAGACGCCCAGATCATCCATGCGCTCGCCTTCGCCTACCTCGCCAAGGGCCATCTGGCCTTCGCCGAGCAGGCCTTCCTGACCCTGGCCGAGCGTCAACCCGAGCAGCCCACGCTGCAGTTGATGATCGCCGACCTGATGCGCCGCCAGCAGCGCTTCGGCGAAGCCGCCGACCGCGTCGCCGCAGTGGCCCAGCGCGAGGATGCCGGTTTCGGCGTACAGCGTTGGCTCGGTGAGCTCGAACTCGACGCCGGCCGCCCCGAACGCGCGCTGCCGGCGCTGCGCTCGGCGCTGGCGGTGATTCCCGACGACCCGCGCACGCTCAACGCGATCATGGAAGCCTGGCGCCGCCTCGACGACGTCGACGATGCGCGTCGCACTCTCGAATCCGCGCTCGCCACCCACGCCGACCTGCCCAACCTGTGGCGCGCGCGCCTGGCCCTGGAGCCGTTCGCCGAAGCCGGCGCGATCGAGGTCATCGAGCGCTGGCAGAACGGCATGCCCGGTCACCTGGGCGCGCTGGAAGCGCGCGCGGCGGTGCACGACTACCTCGGCGAACACGCGCAGGCCGAAGCCATCGCCCATCGCATCGTCGAGCTGCATCCCGGCGACGTGCGCGCCGAGATGCGCATCGTCCAGGGCCTGGCCGAGACCGATCCCGACGCCGCCGCCGAACGCATCGAACGCCTGATCAGCCTGTCGCCCGATCCCTTGGTCAAGCGCGAGTTGCGCCAGTTGCTCGGGCGCGCCTTCGACCTGGCCGGCCAGCCCGAAGCGGCGGCCGCGACCTGGGCCGAGCTGCATGCCGAAGTCATCGACCAGCGCCTGCCGCGCAACGCCATCAGCCGTCGCAACGCCGCCGAATGGCCGGCGATGGCGCCGATCGCCGACGGCGCCCAAGGCGTGCTGTTGCTGTGGGGCGCGCCGGGCTCGCGGGTCGAGCGTTTCGCCCAGATGCTGACCGCGGTCGGCGCGCCGCTGCTGGTCGACCGCTATGGCGAACAACCGCCGACCGATCCGCTGCAACGTTACGGCACGGTCGAGGAATTGCTCGCCGGCTCGCTCGACCCGGCGTTCCTGGTCAAGATGTACCGCGCCGCCTTGCCCGCGCGCGGTGCCGCCGAAGGCCCGGTGTTCGACTGGCTGCTGTGGTGGGACAACGCCCTGCTGCGCGCACTGCGTCCTTACCTGCCCGAAGCGATGATGCTGATCGCGGTGCGCGACCCGCGCGACATGCTGCTCGACTGGCTGGCCTTCGGCAGCACCACGCCGTACGCGCTGGAAACGCCCGAGGCCGGCGCGCGCTGGCTGGCCCAGACCCTGGACCAGATCGTCGACCTGCACGAAGGCAATCTGTTCCCGCACAACCTGGTCAAGCTCGACGAGATCGTCGACGACCCGGGCGCGCTCGCTCAGGCCGTCGCCGACACCTTGCGCATCCAGGTGTCGCTGCCGAACGATCTGTCGCTCGGCGGCGCGCGCCTGGCGCCGGGCCGTTGGCGCGAGTACACCGGTCCGCTCGGCGAAGCCTTCGCCCTGCTCAAGCCGGTCGCCCGCCGCCTGGGCTACTCGGAAAACTGAGCCCCTAGCCTTATCCACGACATCGACGGCGCGCCCGACGCGCCGTCGCTCCAGGAGCCCGACATGCGTATCCACAGCAATAGTTTCGAGCACGGTAAGCCTCTGCCGGCCGAGTTCGCCGCCGGCCAGGCCACCGCCGAGGGTTTCGGCTTCGCCGCCAACCGCAATCCGCACCTGGCCTGGGACGGCGTGCCGGCCGGCACGCGCTCGTTCGCGCTGTTGTGCATCGACCCGGATGCGCCGACCGTGCCCGAGATGGTCGACCGCGACGACGTGCAGATCCCGGTCGACCAGGTGCGCGGCGATTTCTTTCATTGGGCGATGATCGACATCCCCGCCGCGGTCACCGAGATCGCCGCCGGCAGTTGCAGCGACGGCGTCACCGCGCACGGCAAGCAGAACCCGGCCGGTCCCGCGGGCTCGCGCCAGGGCATCAACGACTACACCGGCTGGTTCGTCGGCAACCCGGATCTGGCCGGCGACTGGTACGGCTACGACGGCGCCTTCCCGCCGCCGAACGATCTGCGCCTGCACCGCTATTTCTTCCGGGTGTTCGCCCTCGACGTCGAGCGCCTCGATCTCGACGCGCGTTTCACCGCCGGCGACGTGCTGCATGCGATCCAGGGGCACGTGCTCGGCCAGGCCACGACGTATGCGACGTATGCGCTGAATCCGGCGGTCGCCGGCTGATAGACGGCGGCGCGGCGCGATTGCGGGCAGGCCGCCGGCTGGCTAGAGTCCGCCGAGGCGGCCCGCTCCGGGACCGACAGGGAGCACGATCGACATGGACGACAACCCGTATCACGCACCGCAGACTGCGGTGCATCCGGACGAGCGCATGGCGCAGCTGGAAGCCGCGACTTTCCTGCGGCGTTTCTTCAACTACCTCATCGATTTCATCGCCTGCTATGCGGTCGGCTTCGTGCTTGCCTTCGCGTTGGCCTTGTTCGGCGGGGAAGGCGCGCTGGCTTCGATGGACGAGCCGAACTTTGTTCGCGACTACGCCATCGGCATCGGTCTGATGCTGGTCTACTACATCCCGCTCGAAGGCATGTTCGGCGTCACCGTCGGCAAGCTCATCACCGGCACCCGCGTCGTCGACGAGCAAGGGCGTCCGCCGAGCTGGGGCCAGGTGATCGGGCGCACCTTCGCGCGCCTGATCCCGTTCGAGCCGTTCTCGGTGCTGTTCTCGGACAGCCGCCGCCCCGCCGGCTGGCACGACCGCTTGCCGAAAACGCTGGTGGTGCGGACGCGCTGAGCGCAGCGCGTCCGCGGGAGCGGCTCAGGACTTCGGCGCGGGCACCAGTTCGCTCTCGACCACCATGTCGAGCACGTAGGCCACCGACGAGGCGTCGGCCGGCGGGTTCTTGATGTCGAACTTCTTGACCCGCACGACATTGCGCACGCCGGCTTCGTGCTGGTAGCCCTCGATGTCCTGGTACAGGAACTGCCACTCGCCCGGCGCCTGCGAGACGCCGTTGGCGTCGTAGCTGCGCTCGCGCACCCACAGGCACTGGTGCTTGGGCATCAGCGGATGCGGGCAGGTGCGGCGCTGCGCGTCGACCTCGAAGAACAGGGTCGCGCCGGCGCTGCCGTAACGGGTTTCCGCGGTCGGCTCGCCGCTCAGGCTGAGGGTGCTGCCCGAGGCGGTGGTCAGCCGCAGGCGCGGCTGCGGCGCCTCGCCTTCGATGGCGAACTTCGCATTGCCTTCGAGCTGCTTGGCGATCTCGCTGTCCATCTGCATCAGGCGCTGGTCCTGGCAGGCCATCAACGTGGTCTGGAACTGCTTGACCTCGATGCGGTCGCCCTTGAGCACGTACATCGCGCCGACATGGTTGCAGCCGCCGGACACGCCGAGGCGGTCCTTGACGAAGCTCAGCTGCAGGCCGTACTTGCCTTCGCGCTGGAGCGTGGCGATCGGCTTGCCGGCGCTGTCGGTGGCCGAGTCGAGATTCCACTTGTAGCCGCCCAGGTCGATGGCGGATTTTGCCGCAGCGGCCGGCTCGGCCGTGGCGGCGATGTCGCCGGCGGGCTTGGCGGTATCGCCCCCATTGCCGGTGTTGTGGGACGGCGCGGCGCAGGCGGCGAGCAGGGCGAGCGACAGCGCTGCGGCGGAGAAAGCGAGGGGGCGGGTGATGTTCATGGGGCGCGATGATCCAATGTTTGCTGCGAAGACAGGATCAACGGCCCTGCGCGGGCCATGGGGTTGGCCGCGTTCAGCCGCGGGTCGGCCAGGGCCGATCATTGGGCGACCGCTCCGCCTACGGTGCCGTTCTCTTCGGTCGGTTCCGGCGTCCACGGCGTGGCGTAGTCCAGCGCATACGCGCCCACGAGGCGGTCGCGCAGCCTCAGCGGGTAATGACGTACACGGACGAGTTCGTGCGCGCCGGGTGCGTGGCGATAGCCCTCGATCGGACCGAAGAACCGATACCACGCCGAGACCGGCGCACGTCGGCCCCGGACCGAGCGCAACTCGCGCACCGACATGCAGCGAGCGCCGCCGCCCGGCACGCCTTCGCAGCCGACTTCTTCCGCTGCGACCTCCAGCAGCCTCTCGACCGGTTGGCTGCCCCACAGCGCATCCTGCGTCTGCAAGACCAACTGGGTGCCGTTGCGGCTGGTCAAGCGCAGGCGCTGCCGCACGCCATGGCCCTCCAGGCGGTAGCGGTAAGGCGAGAGCAGGTGTTCGTGGACCGCGATCGAAGTCGCCTGGGCGAGATGGTTGAGACAGCCGAGGGTCTGTTGGACTTCATCGGACACCTCGACGACATCGCCGCGCAGGCGATAGTCGCCGGACATTTCGCCGCAGTGCCCGTCGATCGTCAGGCGTCCGTCGTCGCCGAACTCGAAATGGATCTGCGAGAACTCGTTCGGCTGCAGCTCCGGCAGTGCGCGGCCGTCGGCGGCGGTGGCGAGCAGGATTTGCCAGCGGTAGCCGACCAGCCCCTGTGGGCCTGGATCCGGTGTCGGCGTCGGCGGACGCTGCGTCACCGCGGCCGGGCGCGCGTCGCCCGGTTTGGCGGTGGGTTCGGGTTCGGTCGCCGCCGCCGCCGAAGTATGGCCGGGCAGATCGCCGCCGCCGCCGCTGCAGGCGGCCGTGAGCAGGGCGGCGACCAGTGTTAGCAGATGTGCGCGGCGGCAATGGGTGGAAGCGGAAGATGGCGAGGGCATGAGGGGCCTCCTTGGCGAGATGGCATAGCCTGGGTCGTGCGTGGGGTTGCGCGCCATCGCTGCGGCGCCGACAAATGCGAGTTCGGTCACGTTGCCGAAGAACGAAACAGGTCGCGCGCGAACGCGCTTCAGCGCGCCGGCGCGGCCGGCAGGCCGATCAACTGCATGCGCGCGCCGTCGTCCGCCGTGATGCGCAGGACCGGCGCGCGGCCATGCGCATCGATGGAGAAATGCGTGCCGATCAGGGGCTGGGCGAAAAAGGCGCGCTCCATCGCCGCGCCGTGGCGACAGCCCGCTACGGTCTGTACCGCGTCGAGCCGTCCGTCGTGCACGAGCCGTTCGCCTTCGACCCGATAGGCGCCGCTGAGGGTGTTGCAGGCCCCTTTCACTCGATAGCTGTCGTCGCCGAAGCGCACATGCAGGCCGCGTTTACGCGCTCCGCGCAGGTCGCGGACGCGGCGGCCTTGCGCATCGGTGGCCTCCAGCGGGTACCAGTCGAAGGCGCGCAACCAGCCGGCCTGGGTCTGCGGCAGCGAATACGTCGGGGCCGCGCGTTTCGATGCGGCGGCTGAGGACAGCGAACAGGCGGCGAGCGCCGTCGCGAGCACCGCGGCAGAACAGATCCTGTGCATGACGACTCCTTGTCGAAGGGGATGCGCTGCGCGCGCGACAGCGCCCGCCGGTCCTGGTCGAACGCGCCGGCGCGCCGTCCGGGGTCAGGACTTGGGCTTGGCGAACTTCTGCGCCAGTTCGCGCTGGGCGCGCTCCAGGTCGAGGGCGCCGGCGCCCTCGTCTTCCTGCTCGCTTTCGTCGGCGAGCACGGCGTCGATATGCCCCAGCAGTTCCGCCGCGGTAACCACCGCGCACTGCATCGTCGTGTTCGGAAACACGCCGACGCCGAGGCCGGCTTCGGTCAGCGCCGGCGCGGCCTTCGCGCGCCAGGTTTCCAGCTCGCGCAGCACCGGGGCATAGCCCTTGAGGTTCGGCGCGGCCGCCAGGGCGGCGCGCGCGGTGCCGGTCGAGGGCCATACCGGCAGCAGCTCCTGGCCGTCGGCGTCGAACAGGGTCAGGACGAACTCGCCGGACTCGGCGACCCACAACTGCCGGGTGCGCGCGATGGCCGCGACGAAGGCGGCATAGCGCTCGGGCCCGGACAACTGCGCGTAGTCGAGCAACTCTTGTTCGGCGGCGCGATCGGCTTCGTTCATGGCGGCTCCTGCCGGTGGGGCGATGCGGTCAGCTGGGGCGATGCGATCAACTGCCTGAGGGCATCAGCAGCAAGAGCGCTGCGCCGAACACGAAGCGGTAGATCGCGAACGCGGTGAAACGGTGGGTCTGGATATAGCGCAACAGCCACTTCACCGCGATGAAGGCGGTCACCGCCGAGGCGACGAACGCCACCGCGAGCGCGTTCCAGTCTTCGTTGGCGGCGGCGGGCGTGCCGAGCACGCCGAGCAGCTCGTAGCCGCTGGCCGCGAACATGGTCGGGATGCCGATCAGGAAGGTGAACTCGGTCGCCGCGGCGCGGCTGGTGGTGCCGGCCAACAGGGCGATGAAGATCGTCGCGCCCGAGCGCGAGGTGCCCGGGAACACGCCGGCGACGACCTGGGCGATGCCGACCAGGGTCGCGACGGTCCAGGTGATCTCGCTGCGTTCGCCGAGCGCGGCGGCGCGCTTGGCGGCGAAATGTTCGGCCGCGATCATCCACACGCCGCCCAGCACCAGCGCCCATGCGATCGGCAGCACTTGGTCGGGCAGGGAGAAGCCGGCCTTCTTGACCGCGATGCCGAGCACCGCGGTCACGCCGAAAGCGAGGGCGAGCTTGAACAGGTAGTCGCGGTTGTCGCGCTGACCGAAGCCGGTCGCCAGGGTCCACAGCCGGCGCCAGTAGATGACCACCACGGCGAGGATCGCGCCGGCCTGGATCGAGATGTTGAACAGGTCGGAGCGATGCCCGAGCCAGTGTTGCGCGATCAGCAGATGTCCGGTGCTGGAGATCGGCAGGAATTCGGTGATGCCTTCGATGATGCCGAGGAGCAGGGCGGCGAGCAGGTCGGTCATTAGGGGCGGGGGTCTTGGGTCGGGGAGTCGGGACGCCGGCGGCGCGATCGGGGGTTCGCGGCGGCGCGCCAGAATAACGGAAAGCGTGCTGCACTAACTTGGTGTGATTGCCTGCTTCGCTGCGCTTATATGGTGCGCTCGTGCGGCGGCGAATCGGGGATTTACTTTTATTTCATAGGCTTACGGGTGGCCAAAAGTTGGCATGACGCTTGCTTCCCTATAGGCAGGCGGCTTCAATGCCCTCGTGTTGCACGACTCTTTCACCCGACTCCCCATTCCCGGAACGAACATGTCTCTCGAACAGGTCGAAAAGCTCATCAAGGATCACAAGGTCGAATTCGTCGACCTGCGTTTCACCGACATGCGTGGCGTGCAGCACCACGTGACCTTCCCGAAGTCCATCGTCGAGCCCTCGCTGTTCGAAGACGGCAAGATGTTCGACGGTTCGTCGATCAGCGGCTGGAAGGGCATCAACGAGTCGGACATGATCCTGTTGCCAGATCCCTCGACCGCGTTCCTGGACCCGTTCACCGCCGATCCGACCGTCGTGCTGACCTGCGACATCCTCGACCCGGCGACCATGCAGGCCTACTCGCGCGACCCGCGCGGCGTCGCCAAGCGCGCCGAGGCCTACCTGAAGTCCAGCGGCGTCGCCGACCAGGCCTTCTTCGGTCCGGAACCCGAGTTCTTCATCTTCGACTCGGTGCGTTACGCCAATGAGATGGGCCACACCTTCTTCCATATCGATTCGGAAGAAGCCGCCTGGAACTCGGGCAAGGAATACGAAGGCGGCAACAGCGGTTACCGTCCGGGCGTGAAGGGTGGTTATTTCCCGGTCGCCCCGCTCGACTCGCTGCACGACATCCGCGCCGAGATGTGCAAGACCCTCGAGCAGGTCGGCATCGAAGTCGAAGTGCACCACCACGAAGTCGCCAACGCCGGCCAGTGCGAGATCGGCACCAAGTTCAACTCGCTGGTCGCCAAGGCCGACGAGCTGTTGACGATGAAGTACATCATCAAGAACGTCGCCCACCGCAACGGCAAGACCGCGACCTTCATGCCCAAGCCGATCGTCGGCGACAACGGCAGCGGCATGCACGTGCACCAGTCCTTCGCCAAGGGCGGCGTCAACCTGTTCAGCGGCGACGGCTACGGCGGCCTGTCGCAGATGGCGCTGTGGTACATCGGCGGCGTGTTCAAGCACGCGCGCGCGATCAACGCCTTCACCAACTCGGGCACCAACAGCTACAAGCGCCTGGTGCCGGGCTACGAAGCGCCGGTGATGCTGGCCTATTCGGCCCGCAACCGTTCGGCCAGCTGCCGTATTCCCTACGTGGCCAATCCGAAGGCGCGCCGCATCGAGATGCGCTTCCCCGACCCGATCCAGTCCGGCTACCTGACCTTCGCCGCACTGATGATGGCCGGCCTGGACGGCATCAAGAACCAGATCGACCCGGGCGCACCGAGCGACAAGGATCTCTACGATCTGCCGCCGGAAGAGGAGAAGGGCATCCCGACCGTGTGCCACTCGCTCGACCAGGCGCTCGAAGCGCTCGACAAGGACCGCGACTTCCTCAAGGCCGGCGGCGTGTTCACCGACGACTTCATCGACAGCTACATCTCGCTGAAGATGCAGGAAGTGACCAAGTTCCGCGCCGCGACCCACCCGCTCGAATACCAGATGTACTACGCCGTCTAAGGAGATTGCCGCAGATGTACATCGGGTCTTCGGATCGGCGGATGTCCGGCCCGGTCCATGCGGACCAGGCGCTCACCGGGCCGGAATGCGCTTCAACGCATTCCGGAAAGCTCCCGGCTCGCCCACTCGAATACCAGATGTACTACGCGGTCTGATCACATGAGCGCCTACGCCCTGCCGCCACCCGCCTGCCGTCCCGATCGCCCGCGCCGCTTCGATGCGGCGCGGCGGGATGCCACGCGGCGGCGCGCGGAGGCGATGCGCGAGATGCGGTGAACCAGCACACGGCCCGGGGCTAACGCTCCGGGCCGTGTCGCTTTCAGGGAAGACGAACCCACCCGGGCGACGCCACTCGCCCGCCAACCGCCCGATATCGGCCTGAGGTCGACGTCGCGGGAGCGGCTTGCCCGAACAAACCCAGGACACGCAACGCAAAGTCCCGGACCGAAAACCGAAGCAGAAACGCAAACCACGAAACCCAGAAACGATCGAACGAAGCAACGCAGCCGACGCGACGAGTACGCAGCCCTCGAGCCGCGACCGATCGACCCGCGCGATGCCAGGACGACCGCACCGACAGGAGGACAGCCATTCGACGCAGGCGCGGACCGCAGAGTCCGCCCGCGCGTCCATCTCCGGCACGAGCACGACGAAGGCGTCGACGCGGCCGGAGCGCAACGAAGCAATGACCGGGGAGGGGCCACCGCTTATGAGGAGCCTGCGTCATGTCGTTACATAGCAAAACCGAAAACGCCGCCGGCGCCGCCGGCAAGACCGTGCTGGCCAAGGCGGCGCTCGCCACCGCGCTCGCGTTCGCCGCGCTCGCGGCGACGACCGCGCATGCCGGAACCTCGGGCTCGGTGAGCCTGACCAGCGACTACCTGTTCCGTGGGGTGTCGCAGAACAACCAGAACCCCGCCCTGCAGGGCGGTATCGAGTACGCGCACGACAGCGGCTTCTACGTCGGTGCCTGGGGCAGCAACGTCAGTTGGCTGTCGGACACCGTCGTGATCGGCGACGACATTTCCAACAGCCTCGAACTCGACGGCTATGTCGGCTACCGCGGCAAGGCCGGCGAGCTGTTCTCCTACGACGTCGGCGTGCTGACCTATTACTACCCCGGCGACTACCCGAGCGGCTTCAACAGCCCCGACACCACCGAGATCTACCTCGGCGGCACGCTGGCGCCGTCGGAGACGGTGTCGGTCGGGCTCAAGTACTCCTATGCCGTGACCGACCTGTTCGGCTACGCCGACTCCGACGGCAGCGGCTACCTCGACGCCAACCTCAACTGGATCTTCCAGCCGGGCTGGACGCTCAACGTCCACGGCGGCAAGCAGTGGATCGAGCACAACAAGGACTTCGAGTACGCCGACTGGAAAGTGGGCGTGACCAAGAGCTTCGACAACGGCTTCTCGGTCGCCGCCGCCTACAGCGACACCGATGCCGAGCAGGCCTTGTACACCAACGCCCACGATAACTTCCTGGCCGACGACGCCTTCACCCTGACCGTGAGCAAGGCGTTCTGAGCACGCCCGGCGCACGACCGCACACGAACCACTACGGAGCTGCGAGATGAAACTGATCATTGCCATCATCCGCCCGTTCAAGCTCGACGAGGTGCGCGAGGCGCTGACGGAAGTCGGCGTATCGGGCATCACCGTCACCGAAGTCAAAGGCTTCGGACGCCAGAAGGGCCACACCGAGCTATACCGCGGCGCCGAGTACGTCGTCGATTTCCTGCCCAAACTCAAGATCGAGTGCGCCGTTCCCGACAGCCTGCTCGACGCGGCCTTGGAGTCGATCCAGAACGCCGCGCGCACCGGCAAGGTCGGCGACGGAAAAATCATCGTCCTGCCGGTCGAGAACACGGTGCGCATCCGCACCGGCGAACTCGACGACGACGCCCTGTGACCCTCCACGCGAGAAACGAAATGAAAGACACGACGATCGATTCCCGCTCGCGCGAGCGGATCACCCGCACCCTG